>JAJZEY010000366.1 GCA_021805585.1 Planctomycetota bacterium | reverse complement strand
ACGTTCTATGGGGCCTATCTGGCTGATGCCCACACATTGTTGCAGAAGCGGAGCGCGGTTTTCCGTCAACTCAAGCGGCAAACCGCCTGGATCGATACCTTGGGCAAGGCCCCCGTGGCCACCGGCCGCACATCAGGTATTTTGACCGCTGCGGTATCGCAGTTGTCCGGAAAAGCGGGTGGTGTCGGCAAGCAGGCGGTAGCAATTTTGACCGCCAGCCGTGCGACCCTGCTGGCCGATATTGCGGATGAAAAATCACCGTTCGGCACGGCAGGTCAGTCGCAAATCAGCAACTTGGACCAAAAATTTCTCGCACGGGCCGGGCCACGCCGTCAAATATCGGCTCGCCAGTCTGTATATGAGGCTGTGGCGGCATTGGCCATCGCGCCCAGATCCCCGGCATCGCTTTTAACGCTCCGCCCATGGCTGGAGCAATTTAACCAAGCCGCGCGACAGGCCGGTACGAACATTAGCCAGACGGCCTCTACGTTAAAGATCACCGGTCCGGCCCCGGCCACACTCTACAACGCCGGCGCGATGGATGCCGCGGGTAAAGCCCTGAGCCTTATTGAAGCCAGTCGTTTGGGGCATGTGATGGGCCGCGCTATTGCGGAGGCACCGTCGGGTGATTCGGCGGTTGAAAATTTAATTCAAAAGGAAGTGGACGCCGGGCAGTTCAGCGTACCGGTAAAACCGGCGATTATTTTCACTCCCGGCGCGGGAAAAGGCTACGATCCGCGCTTCAGCCCGTCGGGGGCCGCCCAGGTGCTGGGTGGCTGGTACACCATGGGATCCATGCTGGCGGCTGCGGTAAACGGTTCGCCGGGCACCCCGCCGATAGCCGGCGCTGCCCAGTTGCTGCGAAAATTCAAGCGGTCTTCGGCGGCGTGCGGCGGCTACCGGCAGGCCTATTTTCAATACTGGCTGGCAACGTTGCGCGAAGGGCTGGCGGTAACCGTGCCGGACGATCAATGGAAAGCATATTTGTCGGGACTTCAGGCGGTGCAGATTGATCAACTGTTCCTGGCACTTCAGAAACTCGGTGGCCAGGTTGCGGCGGCATTAAAGGTCGCCCCGCCGCCGGCGTCGCTGGTTCGCAAAACCGCCGCGGCCCGGCGGAATATTCAGGCGGGGGATCGGATGTTGAATCTGCGTCTGTTTGCTCGGTCTGTACGCCACCGGCTGGACCGCTGGACACAACTGAGTTCCGATCCGAATTCCGCACGTGATCAGCTGCTGGCGGAAAAACCGGTGAATCTGTATCACCGGTATATTTTGACGGATTCGGCAAGCCCGGATTTTGCATCCACATATATCGCATCATTGACCATGGCTGGTCTGCGGACCCTGGCCCGGCACAGCCAGCGGCAGGCGAATGCCGTTCTTTCAGCGGTGCGCACTGCACCCTTTTTTCCGCTGTTTATTCCCGCCAACCCGGCCGTGCCTTTTGGCCATGAATGGTCGGCGGCACAACTTCGTTCCCTGGCCAAGGGATTTTCCAGTTTGCCACGCGCCGGTCTTTTGACGGGTCAGGACTTAACGCCTGATTCCGGCGTCAACCGGCAGTTGCGTATTTTGCAGGGGAATGTCTCTTACTGGCACTTTGGCTATTCCCGTGCGACGGTCGCGGCAATCCGCAAAATTCTTGCCGCACTGATCGGCAACGGCACCGGTCGGCCACTGGTCTGCCGGCTGCGGATTACCCAGGCCATGAAAAGCGACCAGAGTGCCAACACCGTACAGATCATCTGGCCATATTTGACCATCAATGACAACGGCGTGCGCACGGGGACGGCAAGTTTCCGGTCGGCGGCGGCCGAAGACCTGGGCAAAATATCCATTCCGGAAAAAGCCGGAACGGCGCTGAAGTTGAATTTTTATGAAACGGATCCCGCCATGGCCGGTGCCAAAGCGGATCATTCCCTGATATTCCACGGCCCGTGGGCGGCGCTTAAACTGCTGGCGCGTTACCATGGTCGCACCAAAGACGGAAAGACCTGGGTGGTGACCATTCCCACAATCGATCAGTTTAAGAAATCGCGAACCATGCGAATGGAATTATTGTTTTCGCGCCCATTACCGTCGCTGACGGCGTGGCCGCGGGCCGGGAAATGATGGAATGCCGCCGCCGGCCGGCGCGGAAAAATCGGGTGATCTTTTGGGTGATTTTTTTCAGAAATTAGCGGCGCGAATGCGGCCTGCCGGTGCCACTCCGCCGACGGTGGCGCTGTGCCTGTTTGGCAAGCATCCAGGCTGGGACGACCATATGGAGGACATTGGTCCGCAAAGCCGCGAAATGCTGGATTTTAAGCGCATGCTTTATGTGGAAGGCGTGGGCGGAAATATTGACGCCGGAAACTGGGCGCATTTACCGGCACCGGAGAGGCTGGCGGAATTTAACCATCTGCTGATGTTCAGCCGGGATGATTATTACATTCTGGCGACACTAACGGCATCGGCTGATGGCAAGGGGCGAAATCTGTATCCGCTGGTGGCTGCGGTTCAGGCACGCGGCGTTTCTTTGGCGGACCTGGGGCGGCATATCGGTCCACTTCTGCTGGAAATGCGGCCGGAAATCCAAAAGACCGCATCGGCCGCCGGAGCGCAGGGGCTTGTGCGGAGCGCGCAGGAACGGCTTAACGCGGTTTCCGCAGGACTTTCGCCGGGATCGCCGCGACTCGATCGGGTGGTGACGGGTCATCAGGCGGCGCGGCTGTTTTCCGCAGATTCATTAACGGCGGCACCGCGTGTGCTGTATGCCGTGCAACGGGCGGTCGAGGCCGTCGGACATGACCCGGCCAACGCCCGCACGGAAACAGTGCGGGTTCCGTTAGAGAGCCAGCAGCCCTGGTTTGCGGCGCGCATATGGTGCGCCCTGATTCGTTCGATACTCGGCCCGGCGGGTTGCGTGACGGTGGCGGAATATCGGCCGCCGGGCGGTACCACCGATTCCACCGTTGGCTTTGTGGACCTGATTATCGGAAACCTGGGTCAGCCCGCACTTTTTTGCCTGCGCGCCGGGCTGGAGCGCATTCCGCTGGCCAGCAATATTCCCTACACTCTTGACGTGTCATTTCTTAAGCGCGTAACGGATTATCTGGCCGCCTGCCGCAGCGCTGGCGATGGTGCGGCACCGGCATTTGGCGAGTAAAATTGGTGCCGAGCCACAGTGGGCACGGAGGTGTCTGTAGCATGGGCATCCTGTCCATGGGCGTGCCGTCGAGCAAATAGCATGTAGCGGTTAGCAGTTGGCATTTCGCTTCTAGCGGGGGCGCGTGAAAATTTGAAATTTCAGATTTGAGATTTAAAAAGAGGCGGGCCATGGTTGTTCGCGGCTTGCGGACTGGCAGGAGGTTCCGCAATGTTTCAGCGGCAGCCACTTTTTTATCCTATCCTTATGTGCTCAACTTTCTACTCTCCAAACTCCTGCTCTGCGTTGCCGCAGCAACGCCGCGGAGCAGGCGTCTGGCCCGCTTGGTCAAGTGCCGCCCGGCGTCAATAGTTAGATATCTATCAGATTTGGCCGACAGGCCGAAAAACAACATATATAAATATAAAGTGACAATTTGGCGGCGGCATCCTCATGCGATGGCCTGTCGCCTGAAGTTAGCGTCGGGTATCAAGCATCTGGCCAATGGTCCATTGGTTCATTGCCTCCGCGTCGCTCCGCGTCCCCCCGCGGTTAAAATGCCTTGTCGATCTCCACAGGCCCTTTAAGGGCGTCTCCTGATCGATGGCGGCTCTTTTGTTGATCCACAAACTTCCGCCCAATAAACGTTCATTGGGTCTTTAACAAGCGATTTTGGCCATTGCTACAAAAATTGGTGGACTCCCGCAAACCGCGCCGGTGCCGGCGGTTGCGGGTGAAGGCCCGTTGCCTGGGCCTGCCGCCTGTCCTTTTCCCGCAGGGGATTCCGATAATTGGCGAACCGATGCGGGCGCTTGGCGAACTACTTTCGCTTCCTCGCGGCTCCGCAGGTGCGCGGCTGCCTGAGCTGGCCATAGCGACCATGACTATTGGCCGGGCGGCGGCAACTTGATTTCGACCGACGGGATGCGGCCATACACGCTGAATGCCTTTTGCACCGACGCAGGCGCGGTGGCGGGCTGGACCAGAACCAGCGAGCTTTTGCGGCAAATCCATTCAGGAGGCCTATTCAGTCACAATCCGCTCGTGGGAAGCCCTCGATCCCATGAATGACCGCGCGGATTCCACAATATTCGGCCCCATACCGATGGATCGAGCCGTCGACCATGTTCATCCGGTTATGCGTTACTTTCCGACGGGTGCCTTTCGCATCTACGGTTGGGCCGCGATCAGGCGATGGTAGCGGCCTATTTCCCGACGGGTCAGATTATTGTAAAAAAAGCCCCAGCCACTGGCCCGGTGTGAACCGGCGCGGGTCATCAACGTGGGTTCCATATCGTTGCTTAAATTCGCATTGTATTGATCGGGTGGTTCAAATTCGTTCCACTGACATAAAAACAGAAAGTGCGGGAAATATTTATCCGCAACCCGCCATTGCGTGCGATACGTTTGGCCATAATTTTTTCCGCCCGCATCCGGGGATAGCCAGTTATTCAGGCCGGCCCCGGGTGATTGAATGGCCGGATAGCCGCTGGCGACGGTTAAGGCCTCGGCGTGGCCATGATGCAAGGTAGGCGTGGCTTTCTGGTCATACCAGGACCAGACGCCATACCGCTGTTCTTTGGTATACTCCAGCCATGCGCCGACAAATCGTATTGTAAAACGCGGGTCGTGAATGACCGGCGGGTGCGCAAACCGTGGACCATTAAGATACAGCAGCAACAGTGGTTTATGGTGATACCGCAAATACATGTGCCGGTATGTGTGATTGTTGATGTAATGGTCATAAATATAATTAACCTGGCTTTTGTACCATGGGCCGGTGTAGGGTGTGGTATGGTTCAACCACACATTGTGTTCCGGCCCCATAAGAAATACGATCTTCGGGTGTTGACGCATATGCATATATAAATTAAACAACGCATTATTGGAGGCAATGCACTCACGGGCGGGCGCGTCGGGAAACGGCCCGGCCAGATTGTTCGTCCAGTCCAGTTCCACAAAGTTAATGCCCATCTGATTGAACCACAGCGTCTGCTGGCGCAGCACGCGCGAATCCAGCGAACTGTAACGCCCCAGAACCGGCTCGGCCTCTTCGTGCCCCCATTGGGCGTAACCCGGACCGAACCAGGTTTCATATTCCATGCCGATTAAATGCCGGGGGTCGGTGATGATATGAAAAATCCGCCGCTTCACCTCAACTTTAACAGGCGCCGAACCCGCGTTACCGCTGCGCAGCGTGATGGTGTTGACGCCCGGTTCCGGCAGCGGCAGCAGCAGGTGCGCTACGCCGGAAGCAAGCGTGGTCTGGCTGGCACACCAGCGCTTGCCATTGACGAAGGCACGGATTCTTAATCCTGAAATCGGTGCCTCTTTGGCTGTTGTGGCGGTCCCCGTTACCACCACACACTGCCCTTCAAGCAGATGGGTTCGATTGACCGAAATCCCCAGCCTTATTGCAGCAGCCGCATGGCTGACCGCTGTACTGACGACGATTGCCGGCAGCCAGACAACAACAAAAAGCAGACGATATTTCATGGCTTGTTTCCTGTCCGTCCGGTTTGAATTCTCGCATGCAACACCAATAAGAATAAAACCGGACCAAAATAATTACAACGCCGGAATATACTTCCGCTTGCATTCCTCCATTTACTCCCGATATTCGGTGGGACTTGCAACAATGGGTGGACGGAGCACCAGCCTTCCTTTCAGAAATGTCTTTCCCATCGGGCTTTCTGGCCTGCCAATGTCAACAGTTTGGGCGGACGTCCTGGCCGCTTCATTTGTCGGGCCAGACGTCCGAATCCAAAAAACCGGGTCCGCACTGTTTCGCGTTGTGTTGTCCTAAGATGAAAGTAGTCTCCCATGATGCCAAACCTCACCCGCGCAGGATAAAAAATCGCGAATTTTCAGGGCAGACCGCAGGAGGGGGTCCCTGTTTCGGCAGCAGCCGCTCTTTTATCCTATCCTTATGTGCTCAACTTTCTACTCTCTCCAAACTCCTGCTCTGC
>JAJZEY010000106.1 GCA_021805585.1 Planctomycetota bacterium | reverse complement strand
AATTTCCCGCCGCGTTTGCCTCCGGCGTGCTCAAAGCTATCGCCATCAGCCTGACCAAAATCGCCAACGATATCCGCTGGATGAGCTGCGGCCCGCGGGCCGGCTTTGCCGAAATTGAGATTCCAGCTGTGCAGCCCGGCAGTTCCATTATGACGGGAAAAGTGAATCCGGTCATTGCCGAGCGCCTGCTTATGGTCTGCCAGCGCGTCATCGGGAATGATGCCACGGTCACGGCGGCGGCGGCGGCGGGAAATTTTGAATTAATTGTAACCATCCCCGTGGTGGCGGCGGCATTAAATGAGTCGGTGGTGCTGCTGGGACGGGCGGCGGCTAATTTTGCCGACCAATGCGTGAATGGCTTGTCCGCCACGCGGCGCGGCCCGGAATTGGTGGAAGCCGGCCTGATGCTGGCCACCGCTCTGGCACCGGTCGTCGGTTATGAAACCGCAGCGGCAATTGCCAAAGAGGCTGCCAAAACCGGCAAAACCATCCGTCAGGTGGCTGCGGAAAAAACCGAACTTTCCGCCGGCCAACTCGATGAATTGCTGAATCCGGCCACCATGGTCGAGCCGTCGGACCGCATTCTTCCCACCGCCGGTTGACGCACATGGGAGCTTGCCGCCGATTGCCGCCGGGTGCGGGCGGGCGGTCAGGCGTTGGCGGAAAGTCCGCCCTCTCCGGGGTCGAACGACTGGCCCGGCAAAGTCGGCAAAGCCCTTGGGCCATTGCCTCGCTGGTATCGTGGCCCGATTTATGGTAGACCTTTATAAGAAGCATCTAAAAGAAGCTGTGAGGTATGTATGGGTCAAGCCGCCGCCAACGAAGAACAAAAACGAATGGCCGATCCGGCCGCCGCCGGTCTGTGGCGTAAATGGGGGCCTTATTTATCCGAGCGGGCATGGGGAACCGTGCGCGAAGATTATTCACCTGATGGAAATGCCTGGGGTTATTTTACCCACGATATTTCCCGCAGCCGCGCCTATCGATGGAATGAAGATGGCATTGGCGGCCTGTGTGACCAGCAACAAATTCTCTGTTTTGCCCCGGTTTTCTGGAATGGCCGCGATCCGATATTGAAGGAGCGCATGTTCGGCCTGACCAACCACGAGGGTAACCATGGCGAGGACGTGAAGGAATATTACTACTTTCAGGAAAACACACCCTCGCATTCGTACATGAAAATGACCTACCGCTATCCGCACGCGGAATTTCCCTATCGGCAACTCGTGGAAATAAATCGCCACCGCGGACCCGATCAAGCCGAATATGAACTTGTGGATACCGGCGTATTCGCCGACGACGCGTTTTTTGACATCGTCATCGAATATGCCAAGCGTTCACCCGAGGAAATTTTATTTCGCTGCACAATTAAAAACTGCGGAAAAAATTCCGCCACGTTCCACATCTTGCCCACACTCTGGTTCCGCAATACCTGGTCCTGGGGCGCAACCCCGGGCAAAGAACCGGTGATACGGATGGTCGGCGGGGAATCCGGCGATTATACCGTTTTTCAGGCGGATCATCCCCAACTTGGTTCCTTCAAGTTATGGTCGCATGCCGGCGGTGAGCCGCTTTTTACATTCAACGAAACCAATCGCCAGCGGCTGTATGGCGACCCCAACACCCACCCGGCGGTAAAAGATGCGTTTCACGACTACCTGGTCTTGTCCAAGCATACCGCCGTCAATCCCCAGTCGCGGGGAACCAAAGCCTGCGTGCACCACCATTGGCTGATGGCTCCAGGCGAAACGCAGGTGATCGAGGCGGCCCTGGTCGGTTCCGGTGTGCAGAATCCGCTGGCTGATTTTTCCGCCGTTTTCAATAAGCGCATCGCCGAAACCGACACTTATTACAAGGCCATGCTTCCCGCCGCCGCCGATGGCCAGCTTCATGACATTCATCGCAAAGCCCTGGCTGGTTTGTTGTGGAGCAAACAGTTTTACAATTACGATGTCGCCGTCTGGCTGAAGGGCGATGGCGATTATCCGCCACCGCCGCAGCGCAAAACGGGACGCAATTCCGGCTGGACCCGCTTTAAGGCCGCGGATGTGATCGTCATGCCGGACACATGGGAATACCCCTGGTTTGCCGCATGGGACTGGGCGTTTCATTGTCTGACACTTGGATATGTGGACATTGACCTTGCCAAGTCGCAAATGGAGCTGATGGTCAGTGAACGTTATCAGAACCTGTCCGGGCAAATTCCCGCGTACGAATGGTCGTTTGATGATGTAAACCCGCCCATTCAGGCGCTGGCGACCTGGCGCATTTATAATATGGAAAAACGTTTGCGCAACGGCACCGGCGACCGGGCCTTTCTCGAACGCATGTACCATAAACTGCTGCTTAGTTTTGTCTGGTGGGTGAACCGCAAAGACAGCCGCGGGAATAATGTTTTTCAAGGCGGATTTCTGGGGCTGGATAACATTTCCGTCTTTGACCGCAGTCAGCCGCTGCCCGATGGCCAGACGCTGGAACAGGCCGATGCCACCGGATGGATGGGACTTTTCTGCCTGAACATGATGACCATTGGCCTGGAACTGGCGCAGCACGATCCGGTGTACAGCCATCTGGCTTTGAAATTTTTTGACCATTTTCTGGCTATTTCCCAAGCCATTAACGCCCCCGCGGACGGCAGTGTCGGCTTGTGGGATTCCCAGGATGGCTTTTATTACGACAAAATCACCAGCCGCCATTCCGGCCAGAGCATTCCGCTGCGCGTCCGTTCCGGCGTGGGTCTGATTCCGCTTTACGCGGTTCAGGTACTGGAAAAGAGCTGGTTCGCCAATTTGCCTGCCTTTAAACAGCGCTGGGATTCCAAAATTATGCAGGACCACATTGCGCGTGAATGTGTCGGCATTACCTGGTCGGAAGATGGCAGCCATTGCCTGCTTAGCATTGCCAGCCACAAGCGGCTGGGCCGGGCCTTGGCCCGTGTCGCCGACCCTAAGGAATTTCTGTCTGACTTCGGCCTGCGTTCGCTTTCCCGTTATTACCTGGATCATCCGTACAGCATTGGTTTTGATAATAAAGAATGGACCGTGCAGTATGAACCGGCGGAATCACGCACCGCGCTTTTTGGCGGAAACTCCAACTGGCGCGGCCCGATCTGGTTCCCAACCGCGTATCTTCTTATTACCGCCTTGCGCACTTTTCATCGCTTCTATGGCGAAAAGGTAACGGTTCCTTCCCCGGTCGAACCCGGTAATCAGATGAATCTGCGGGCGCTGTCGGAAGAGCTTTCTAAACGAATGATCGCCATTTTCGTTCCGGATAAAAATGGGCATCGGCCATTTCTTGGCGGGGAAACGCTTTTTCAGCAAAATCCGCTCTGGAAAGACCTGATTGTGTTCAATGAATATTTCCACGGTGACAATGGCGCGGGTATTGGCGCATCGCATCAGACCGGATGGACCGCTTTGGTGGTGCAATTGATTGATTATGTCAGCCGCGGATATACGCAGTCCGGCGGTTAATAGACCAAATCGTTCCGCTGCGGGACATTGCACGCTCGGTAACACAGACATTCTTGTCTGTGGAAAAAGCACAGGCAGGAACGACTGTGTCGCCTTTGGCGGCAACACTGTTTTCCCGCCCCTTAGTCGCGCCACTTTCGCCTGCTCACCTATCCCCTGCTCTGCGTTGCCGCAGCAACGTTGGGGGTACCCCAGCGTGGCACAGACATTCTTGTCTGTGGAAAAAGCACAGGCAGGAATGACTGTGTTACCTTGGGCGACAGCCACTTTTTTATCCTATCCTTATGTGCTCAACTTTCTACTCTCTCCAAACTCCTGCTCTGCGTTGCCGCAGCAACGCCGGCAGGTGCGGCAGGCGGATAATAGGGCTATAATTTTGAAATCTGGCTTCGTTCGGGCATCAGTCATGCCGCGCAGACGCCTTGCTTTTCACTTGGTGTGCGCGGCGCGGAACAGCCGCCGAAAAAATGTTTTAAGGGGAACGACCATGCGAATGTGGCACCGGATACGGGCGGGCTTGCTGGCGGCCTTGGTTATTTGTACGGTGCTTTGCGGCAGTTGGGCCGGCGGCCGCGCCGCGATGGCCGCGGTCAAGCCACTGGAATCACCGGCCGAATCATTGGCGGGGGGGATTGGCGGAAAGTTCGCGGGCAGCGGCATTCGGCGGCACTCGTTTCTGATGGTTGGCGAGGAGAATCCGACCATATTCATTATAAAAGGCGGCAAAGTCATCTGGACCTACCGACTGCCCAAAAGCAAACGATTCACGGAGCTTGATGATGTCACACAATTAACCAACGGCAATATCGTTTTTGACACCGGAACCGGTGCGCGGGAAATAACCTATCCCGGAAAAAAGGTGGTATGGAATTACGAAGGGCCGCCGCACACGCAAATTCATTGTGCACAACCGATCGGGCTGAATAAAGTGCTGATCATGCAGAATGGCAATCCGGCAAAACTGCTGATTATCAACATTCACACCCGCAAAATTATCAAGGAAATGATTCTGCCCACACGGGAGCCGGCCACCAAATGGATGCAGGTGCACGGCCAGTTCCGCCATGTTGAAATGACCGCGGCCGGAACTTTTCTGGTCCCGCATATGGACCTGAACAAAGTTTGCGAATATACGCCCGCGGGCAAGGTGATATGGACCTGCCCATTTAAATCTCCATGGGCGGCGGTGCGACTGAAAAATGGTGATACGCTGATCAGTGGCAATGGCTATGGCGACGTGGTGGAAGTGAATCCGGCGGCCAAGGTGGTGTGGAAGTTTTCCAACCGCAACATGCCGCCCGGATTTCGGCTGTACACCGTACAGGAATGCGATCGGCTTGCCAATGGAAATACGCTGATCTGCAATTGGAGCGGCAACCGCAAACAATGGCGGACCATGGCGCAAATTGTGGAAGTCACACCACAAAAGAAAGTGGTCTGGATATTGCACGATTTTAAAGATATTCCAGCACCCGGATCATCCATCCAACTGCTTGGCCAGCCGGGGAACCCGGAAATTCCCGGCCAGCAGCAGCGCTAACGCGGGCGGTCCGGAATATATTCCTGGCGCATAGCGTATTTGTCGCCGGCGGAAAAACCGGCAATCGCCTTACGCGTCCAGAAATAGCCGCCAGTTTTCGCCCGGGTCGCTTTCGCCCGGAAGCGTGCCAATAAGCCCGCCCGGACGAACGGGGGGCTGCGGCACATCGAGTGGCGAAAATTTGGTGCCAGGCTTCTTCCGCAACATATTGCGAACCTCAATGCTGAGGCCAAGGTGAGGAAAATCCTCCGGGTAGCTTAAAGGCTCGCCATTTGGGCCCGCACGGGCCGGCCACGCAATTTCGGATACTGGCCAATCCGCACCTGCCGCTAATTCAGGGGCTCTGATTAATGCGTTCCACACATCAGGCCGGCAGGCCCGCATCAGGCAGGCGACCAGCACACTATCCGGATCAATGAGGAGAGTGCGATCTGATCGCTTAATTGCCGACCACTTATGCCAGGCGTCAGCCAAGCCGCGGCGCAATGTCCTTGGCGTGAAAATCATGCTGTATTCCGGGCCAAATCGTTGGGCGGGGGCCGTCGCCGGTGGTGCCACAGCGTTGATAAATGCATCCCAGGATGCGTCGCGGTCCGCATCGCTGAACCCGAACCGCGTCCCTTTCGGGCCAGCATCGGCCTGACCATTTTCCAACATCTTTTCGCGGATATTGTTCAGAACAGGCCCCCATTGGCCACGCCGTAATGGAGGGATTACAAGATCCTCGCGGCAAAGGCGCGTCGTGTCAAACCCGCACAGTTGATCCTTGGCGGCTATTCCGCCAGCTTCGAGCTGCACCCTCATCTCCTCAATTACGGGAACAACATCCTCTTCATCGGGCGTCAGAGCCCCGTACGGCCGAGGAAAAGCGGCGTGCCGCTTGTCTCTCGTTTCCGCATCCTCAATTTTGGCTGCGGCCTGCGATTGGAGTTCATTCCACTCGCGGCTGGATATGCAGATAACGTAACCGAATCCTGGAAACTGGCGAATAAAATCCATCGCCCCAGTCATGAGGCCGACGAACTGGCTATGCTGGGATACATCCTCTACGCGATCTTCATCTTCAATGCAGATGACGACGCGCAACTT
>JAJZEY010000448.1 GCA_021805585.1 Planctomycetota bacterium | reverse complement strand
CGCCCGGTTGGCTACATGGCTAACGGATCATTCCATGATGAACTCCTTTCAGTTCATAAGACACAGACGGTTTCACTGACGCACCGGATTTCGCTGATAACGCGGATACGCTGAACAATGGGCCGTGCACAAATGTAATCGTATAGTTAGTGGGCCATTCCTTCCTGATTTACGGGCAGGGTTCCGATTGGAGGGCTGCGGCGAATGATATGAAGGCCATAATCCGTTCCGTCACCCGCAGATTCCCGCAGGGTGCCGCACCAACGGCTGATTGGCGCGCTGTTTGAACCGGTGCCACGTGATCTGTGACCCGCAAACGGTTTAGGGTCCCGAAAAAAGGCCCCACTTCTTATTTGGAAAGTTGCGCAATTCTATTATTCGGATTTTGGAGCGGGGCGATTTGTTGGACTATCGGGTATGCTTGCGATCTGGAATTTGTTTCCAGGAGCTTCTGCAATGCCCCATGGCTGTGTGATCTTCGATTTTGACGGCGTCATTGCCAATACCGAAGAAATTCATCTGATGGCGTACAACCATGCACTGAAGGAACTTCGATCCCGCCTGGGAAAGGAGATAGTGATCACGCCGGAACGATATTTTTCGCGTTATATAGTTTATGGAACAAAAGAAGGTTTCGGGCTGATGTTGCAGGACTCCGATATTCCCGCATCGCCTGAACTTGTGGCGGAACTCGCGGCGGCCAAGGACCGTATCATGGACCGTGATATTGTGGACCACGCCGGATTGCTGCCGGGTGTGCGCCGGTTGCTTGACCACCTGGCCGATCACAAGGTGCCGACCGGGATTTGCAGTGGCGCGCGGCGACATGAAATTCAGCCTTTGCTGGCGGCCTTCGGCATCGCGGCTTTTTTTCCGGTCATTACGGCCATTGAAGATGTGCGTCATGGCAAGCCAGACCCGGAAGGTTACGCCAAAACGCTGCAATTGCTTAACGAACTGGATGAACGCAATTTTCCCGCCGACAACAGTCTGGTGATAGAAGACACCAATGGGGGCGCGATTGCCGCCCATGCCGCGGGAATTCGCGTCCTTGGCGTGGCTACGAATTCGCCGCTGGAGCGGGTTCGCCGATGGGCGGATTTTGCGTTGTCGGACTTGGCGCAAGTGGACCTGGCGGAATTTGATTCATGGATCGGCCGGTAAGGTCGCTGCAATTAAGTTTTCCGCAGCCGGCTGATGCGCGCGGCGGGATTCATGCGGGCCGCATTCAGGCCTGAAAATTGCACCCGTGCCCGCTGCCCGGCCGCCGCGCCGGGCATAGTGGGAAGACTCGCAAATTTCCTGTATTTATGTTAAAATACCTCCAGTTGAAAAGCGGGAAAAATCGCCCGCGTGGCCGGCAACGGAAATGCCGCCTCCAACAGGCATGAGGACCTTATAAATGTTCGATCAGGACGCCCGGATTACCGACCTGCAGATTGAAACCGAGTTGCAGGAAAGCTATCTTACGTATGCCATGAGCACCATCATGGATCGCGCACTGCCTGACGTGCGCGACGGATTAAAGCCGTCCCAGAGGCGAATTCTGGTCGCCATGAACGACCTGCAGTTAACCCCGCGAAGCAAACATCGTAAATGCGCGAAAATCGCCGGTGACACCTCCGGCAACTATCATCCGCATGGTGAAGCGGTCATTTATCCCACATTGGTGCGCATGGCACAAAAATGGAATATGCGCCACCTGCTGGTGGATGGGCAGGGAAATTTCGGCTCTATTGATGGCGATCCACCGGCGGCCATGCGATACACCGAAGCCCGCATGGCGGACGCTTCGCATGAAATGATGGACGACCTGAAAGAGGACACGGTCGATTTTATTCCCAACTACGACGAAGCCCGCACCGAACCGACCGTGCTGCCGAGCAAATTTCCAAATCTGCTGGTCAATGGTGCCCAAGGTATTGCGGTGGGTATGGCTACCAGTCTGCCGCCGCACAACCTTCGCGAAGTTTGCGATGCCATTGTCAAGGTTATAAACGAACCGCTATGCACCGTCCGTGACCTTATGAAGGTCATTAAAGGCCCCGATTTTCCGACCGGTGGCGTTATTTGCGGCCGGGCCGGTATTGTAGAAGGTTACGAAACCGGCCGCGGCAAAATTACGGTGCGCGGCCGGGTACATACTGAACAATTAAAGGGTGGGCGTGAGCAGATTGTCATTTCAGAAATTCCGTACCAGGTGCTCAAGAAGACCATTATTGAGTCCATCGCCGACCAGGTAAAGGAAGAACGCATCAAGGATATTTCCGACGTGCGCGACGAATCCGACCGTGAACATGATGTACGTGTGGTGGTGGAACTGAAGCGCGATGCCGACCCCAATGTCGTCATCAATCAGTTGTATCAGTTTACGCCGCTGCAAAGTACCTTTTCCATCATCAATATCGCACTGGTCAATCGCCAGCCGCGCACGCTAAGCATCAAGGAAATGGTGGAATATTTCATCCTGCATCGGAAGGAAGTTATTCGACGGCGCACCGCGTTTCGTCTGCGCAAAGCTCGGCAGCGCGCCCATATTCTGGAGGGATTAATTCTTGCCCTGGCGGACATTCACACCGAAGATGGCCGCAAGGCCTCCGGTGGCAAAGTGGATGTCATGGGCGTTATCGAACTTTTGCGGAACCGCAAGCTTAGCCCGGATGTGCCGACCGCCAAACTGAATTTAATGAAGAAAAAATTCAGTATTGACGAATCCTTAAGCTGGAAGGCCGCCATTCCCAAGGCCTTCCGCAAAAGGATTGACGCTGCCGAAGCGGCCGAAGGCGGCATGACGCTTTCCAGCGCTCAGGCGGATGCCATTCTTTCCATGCAGTTGCAGCGGCTGGTGGGGCTGGAAATTGACAAACTGACCGAGGAATACAATCGCCTGGTGGAGGAAATCGGCGATTACGAATTAATTCTGGCGGACGACAATCGCGTGCTGGATATTATCCGCGAAGACATCCTGGAACTGAAGGAAAAATTCGGCGACGATCGGCGCACCCAAATTACCAATGACGCCACCGATATCAATATTGAAGATTTAATTGCCGATGAACAGGTGGTTGTGACCATCAGTCATGAGGGCTACATCAAACGCATGCCGCTGGATACCTATCGCAAACAGGGCCGTGGCGGCCGCGGTATTGTCGGGGCGGACAGCAAGGAAGGGGACTTCATTGAACATCTGTTCATTGGTTCCACCCACGATTACCTGATGTTCTTTACCAATCTGGGCCGCTGCTATTGGCAGAAGGTGTATGATGTGCCATCCATGAGTCGCCAGAGCAAGGGCCGTGCGATTGCGAATCTGGTGGAAATGCAGGCCGATGAAAAGCTCGCCGAGGTGCTGGTGGTGCGCGATTTCACCGATGAAGCCAAGCATCTGGTCATGACTACCGCCCAGGGCGTCATTAAAAAGACGCTGCTGAAAGCGTTCGGCAATCCGATGAAACGCGGCATTATTGCCATTGGTCTGGAAAAAGGCGATTCGGTTATCGGCGTGGGCGTTACCAACGGGAAAGACCAGATTGTGCTGGGAACCCGCGCCGGCATGGCCGTCCGGTTTGAAGAAACCGAAGTGCGCGACATGGGCCGCCAGGCGGGTGGCGTAAAGGGCGTCGAACTGGAAAAAGACGATGTGGTCATTGACATGGTTATTATTCCCCAGGGCCTGGACCATGGCGATAATCAGGTGACATTGCTGACCGCCTGCGAGCATGGCTTCGGCAAACGCACCCGCATAGAAGAATACCGCCTGACACATCGCGGCGGAAAGGGTGTCATCAACATCCGCACCACCGATCGCAATGGACCGGTTGTAAGCGTGCAGGCTATTAACGACAGTGACGAACTTATGATCATCACCAGGGGCGGCCAGGTGGTGCGCATTGGCGTTACCGGCGAACTGCGTGAAATGGGCCGCGCCACTCAGGGTGTGCGGCTGATCCGTCTGGATGAAAATGACATTCTGGTCGGCGTGGCGCGCGTCGCCCCGGAAGAACCCGAAGGGGAAGCTCCGCTGTTGGAGCAGAAGCCGGAGTAACAACCACGCGGCGGGCGGAATTGTGGACTTTTCGCGGGCCGTGGTTATAGGCTTTGCTCACGGGTTCATGGAGCCGTCGTTGGTCCCCTGCAGTTTTACCCTGGCCGCGCACAGTTGGGTTGCCGCGCGGCTACTTGGTCTGAAGCACTGTTCGCATTAGAGTAGTGGCATTATGGGCGATCCGCGATTACTCAATTGACGGTTGCTCCTTTTTTTAGAAGGTAAACGGATATGATTCACTTAAGTCAGGAACGCCAGGCGTATGAATCCCGCATCGGCTCGGTGGCCAACCCGCTGCGCTGCCGCATGGGAACGGTTCTGCTGGCAGTCATCACCCTTGCCGTATTGTCGTTGGCGGGTTGTTCGAGTCCGAATCCCCCCTCGACTGGTTTTCCAGGCTATAAACTGCCGTCGGTTGCCGGCGGTCCGGGCTATCATGCCGGGCAGGTCTTTACACTTACCCAGCCGGTGCTGATCTGGATTAAACCGCAGAACATTATGAACCAATCACCCGTCAAAGGGCGGGCCAGCGGTGGCATAGGCAAAAACGGATTAATTCCGCCCGATGCGTGGTCGCGTTATTATCTTGATTACATTGGCGATCCGCTTGGTCCGATTGGCAGTCCGCTTTCACTGCAAAGCTATTATCAGAACCCGGCTGGATATTCACATCGGATTCGCGGGGTGCTTCCCGGTGGCACACGAATCAAATTCCTGTTTGACGGTGCCCCCAGCAACGCTCCCGGAGTTATGGGTTATCCATTTTTCCAGATTCTTAATGGCCAATTTAAGGGATTCGTGGTGGATGGCTCGCTTATTTCCATTCTTGGGCAGGCCGGAGTATTCGTTCCGCAGCCCAATCCGCAGGTCATGCGGCTGGCGAAACAAGTTTCTTCGGCAGGTGGGCCTTCATGAAGCCGTTGCCATGGTTTCCGCTATCGCTGTTTGGCTGGACCTTCTGGCTGCCCATGCTGATTGCGGGTTCTATTGCCACCCTTTCGCTGGCGGCGTTATGCGTACCGCTGGCCCTGATAACTCTTCTTCTGACTCTGGCCTGCATGGCTTTTTTTCGCGATCCGCCTCGTCGGGTTCCAACGGAGCCGGGCATTATGGTGTCGCCGGCGGATGGTAAAGTTACGGAAATTACCCGCCTGGAACATGATGACAATCTGGGTGGCCCCGCGATTCGCGTTGGAATATTCCTAAGCGTTCTGGATGTGCATATCAACCGTGCTCCATGCGATAGTGTGGTGGATTCCACGCGTTACACCCCCGGCGAATTTCTGGATGCGCGGCATCCGCAAAGCGGGCAGTGCAACGAAGCCAATCTGATTGTTTTGCGCGGTGTGGGCCGGACCGGTGAAAGTGAACGCATGGCCGTGCTTCGCCAGGTTTCCGGTGCCATTGCGCGACGCATCATCGCGCCGCTCCGGCCCAATGATCGGCTTATGCGGGGCCAGCGATTTGGCATGATCGCATTCGGCAGTCGGACGGAACTGATTGTTCCCCATCCCGAAAACTGGGAAACGCTGGTGCGCGTTGGGCAAATGGTAAAGGGGGGCGCCACTATTTTGCTGCGCCGCCGCGCCTGACGCCCGGCCTAACTGTGAAAAATACCTGGGTCGGCACCGGAATTGCCGTCCGCCCTTATCCTGCGGTTGCGGCGCAGGTGGGAAATTTCCCGTGGATTCGTATATGATATGCGCTAAGCAGTCCGCGGCTGCATCGCGGGTTGATTTGTGATTTTATGGAAAAAGGCGTATGGCCCAGGCAGATATCTCCATTATTACCGAAACACAGTTGCCCATGATCGTGGACCTGTACAATCAGGTTTTTCGTCCACCCGAAAACGAAAATTATTTTCGCCGCCGGTTTCAGGGCCGCTATAACGTGCTGGTCATGCTGGCCTCGCTGGATAACCGGCCCGTCGGTTTTAATATCGGCTTTGAACTTAAGCCGGGCGTTTTCTACACTTGGCTGGTCGGCGTGCATGCGGATTTCCGCGGCCAGAAAATCGGTCGGCAGCTTATGGAATCGCATCACGAATGGGCCAAAACCCATGGCTATGAATATTCCCGGTTTGAAGCCCTTAATCGGCACAAAG
>JAJZEY010000422.1 GCA_021805585.1 Planctomycetota bacterium | reverse complement strand
ATAAATACGATGGGAAATATCCGCCCGATTCAACGCTTTCATCCAAGTACCTCATTGCGCGCCCAAACATCCGCCGCCAGAAGTTCCTCCAGGCCGGGTCGGGCAATAAAACCGGAACGCAAATGCGTTTCCAGCACGCGAGCCGTTCGGCTGACAATCTGGCCGAATGGAATTTTTCCGGCACGGAACAGCTCATTGGCGGTTTCGTTGGCCGCGTTTACCACCGCACCGGATGTCCCGCCGCGACGAATCACTTCAAAACCGATTTCCAATGCCGGGAAACGGTCGCCGGGCTGTTCAAAAGTCATTTCCTTGAGCTTTGACCAGTCCAACCGGTGCGAACATCCATTATACCGACTCGGATGGGTTAAGGCATATTGAATGGCGGTGCGCATATCCGGCGTACCCAACTGCGCGATAATGCTGCCATCCACAAATTCTATCATCGAATGAATAATCGATTGTGGATGAATCAGTACTTCAATGCGATCCGCCGGCAAGCCGAACAGCCAGTGTGCTTCAATAATCTCCAGGGCCTTGTTCATCAGCGTGGCTGAATCAATCGTTATTTTCGGCCCCATGCTCCAATTCGGATGATTCAGGGCCTCGGCCACCGTCGCTTTGTCGCGTTTGGCTACCGGCCAGGTGCGGAACGGGCCGCCGCTGGCGGTCAGGATAATTTTTCGGATTTCCCTGGATTCGCCGCTGCGCAGAGCCTGAAAAATGGCCGAATGTTCGCTGTCCACCGGAAGCAGTCGCGCGTCATGCTTTTTGACCAGCGGCATTACCAGCGACCCGGCTACGACAAGTGCCTCCTTATTTGACAAGGCAATCCATTTGCCCGCTTTGGCCGCAGCAAGCACCGGCTTGAGTCCCGCCGCGCCCACCACGGAGGCGGAAACAATATCCACTTCCGGTGATCGGGCGATATTCTCCATCGCCTCCGGGCCGCTGAATATGCGGGTGCGCCTGCCTTTAAGGGCCTGTTTAAGGGATGCCACATCCGCTGAACTTTCCGGACAGCTTAAAACCACTGTCGTCGGTCGCACCGCCAGGGCCTGATCCGCGAGCTTCCGCCAGCTGCGCGCCGCCGTAAGGGCGGCGACTTTGTAGGGTCGTCCCAGGTGCGAAATCACATCCAGCGTGCTTACGCCGATTGAACCGGTGCTTCCCAGAATGGCAATTCGACGGTTGCCGCCGGCCCGCGTCAAAACCTTTGCACAACCGGTCGTTGAAACGGAGTCTGATGATCTGGCCAAAGTTTCATCCTCTGCGGGCCTTGATAGTCGCATCCGGCTGCCGCATCGCGGCCAACCACCGGCACTGGGCTTTGGCTTCGCCAAAACCGATTCACAACTATAGAAATTCGGCGGTGGATTCACAAGCGGCCATCCGGCTTTCGCCGGATTGGTTGATACGGGGTCGCACCAGGGTTATCCGATCAACCGGCCATGAATGCCAATTAATATTACGCCGCAAAGGATAAAACCGATCCCCAGCCAGCGCTGCCAATTTATCTTTTCTCCCAAAAACCATGCGGAGCATAAAGCCACCGTTACAAAGCAGGCGCTTCCCATTGGAAATGCGACGGCCAGCGGCAGGAGATGCAGCGTCCAGGTCCAAAAAATCGCTTCGGTTAAAAATGACGCGATCGCTAATTGAACCCACAGGTTCGTGCCAATGCGCCAAAGCATGGCCTTGGCGCCATGATTCATGTTCCGCGTGCCAATTTTCAGAGTTAATTGCCCGGTTGTTTCCAGAACTATGGCCGCCGCCACACAAAGAAAGCCGGCCAGCCGGGAATCAAATAGATGGGCACCGGAATTCATAAGGAATCTCCCGCGTTGGTCTGGCCGGGCGCGCCGGGAATTCGCCCGGTGCCTTTTTCCGACGGTGCCCCGACGGTGAGGGTTTGGGCCGGGCGAGCCGTACGGCTGACCAGTGCCACGCCGGCAAGTACCAGCAGAATGCCAATAAATTCCCGCGGACCGATCCGTTCATGAAAGAACAAAGCCGCGCAGGCGGTGACAGTAACATAACTAAGGGCGGTAATCGGCTGGGCAAAGCTCAACTCGGCCAGCGCCAGCACCATCATCCAGTTAAACAACTGCCATACGTGCAGAAACATGCTGGCAATAAACAGCGGCTTGACCAGTGTGCCGGTCAAAATCGCCAGGGGGCGGCCATCCACCGGCACGGAAGCCTTCCAGAAAACCTGCACCGTTGTATCCAGCGCAATAGCCACAAAAAGGCCTATAAACAGCAGGATTCGCCGCCGTTGCGGGTGCGGACCGCCGATGGTCATGCAGGCATCCTTTTAAGAGGAACCCGGCCCGGAGCCAGAAGTTCGCGCAGCACGGGTGCCAGTCGTGCCGCGATGATCTGGTGCGCCTCGGCGCTTGGATGGACGCCGTCGATTCCAGACATCGTCGCCAGAGGCTGCTCATGCAACGTCCGGCCGTAATCCACAAAGGAACAACCGACTCGCCCGGCCACCTGGGCGGCGGCTTCGCGGTAAACCTGAAGTCCCGCGTCAGAGCGTTCCTGGCCACCGGTGGCCGCGATCATGGCGGTCACATCCTTGCCGCTAAGGGCGGAAAGATAGGGTCCGCGTACCGCCAGATAATGATTGGGCATGTCGGTAAGCACCGGCCAAATGCCGGCCGCGTGTGCCTTGCGGGCAATCGCTTCAAGGTTTTCGGCGTAGGTTTCCACCGGAACACGGTTGCGCACAATGCGTCCGGAACTGATGACAAATCGCCGCCATTCCACGTCCACATCGTTGCCTCCCAGCATGATCAGCGCCACCTCCGGGTGATGGGTTCCAAACAGCGAATCCAAAATGCCCAGGGCGTTGCCGGTGGTGCGGTGAATATCCGCATCTACATGAATATCTATATTCGTCATTTCTGATCGCAGAATATCCGTGTAAACGGGCCTGACGTGGCCCGCAATTTCACTGACGCGCAATTCCGCCACCCCCAGCGATATGCTGTCGCCCACAATAAGCAGTTTTTGACGTTCAGGCATGAAGCGACTCCGCAAGCGCAGGTTCGACCGGCCGGGAAGCCGGAGGCGACGGGGATTCATAGCGAAGATCCACCATCCGTTTGAGTTTTCGCGCTACGCGAAGCGAACCGGCCCTGTGCACGGTAATCCGCATGTCAAAAATGCCGATAGCCAGGTTTTTCATCAGGTCCGGATACAGTTCCGTGGCATGACGGCGGATATCCGTCCGCAATAGCTCCTGGTCCGTCTGATCCGTCTGGGCCTCCACCTTCAATTCCAGAATTTCCCGAATGCCCTCCAGCCGAAACACCACCTGCCAGTCATGGGTGTGGCCGCGCACGCTCTGAAGAATATTTTCAAACATAAGCGGATACAGGTTGCCGCCGCTGGCCACCACCATTTCATCGCATCTTCCCCGGAGCCGGCCCATTCGCAGGCCCTGATGGCCGCACGTGCATCGGCCGGAAATCAGCCGCGTAATATCGCGGCTGCGATAGCGAATCAGCGGCATCACGCGCCGCCGCAACGTGGTAAACACAAGTTCGCCGAATCCTTCGGTGTTCGGCTCGATGATTTCCGGAAGAAAATCGTAATCGTCCACATGGTAGCCTTCGAATTGATCACAGGGCTGATAGCCAAGGGAACCGCCGAGCTCCACGCTGCCGTAACCCATGCGAACCTGCGCGCCCTGCCAGACCTCCCTCATCCAGGGCACAGCGTCCGGGGGCATTTCCTCCGCACCGCCAACCAGCAGCTTAAGTGGAACCGCGCCTTCCTTTTGGGCAATTTCGGTCAACCGTATCAGCCAGGTCGGTTCGCCGAGAATCACGGTAAATCCGTATTGCCGCAGGCGACGATAGACTTCCCGCGGATCAACTTTTCCAAACGCCATGCAGAAATTTCCCGAACGCATCAGCGCATAATGTGCCAGCATTCCGGGAATCCACATGGAAAAATCGAATCCGTTCGCCACCCGGTCTTCGGGTGTTATGCCCATCATACCCAAGCCTGCGGCCATCATCTGTCCGATTCCGTCCAACTCCGCCTGACTGTAATAGACCTGTTTATTTTTACCGCTGGTGCCCGAAGACTCAAACACAATCGATGGTTTTGCGCAGATAAACGCTTCCGGATCCGCGACAATATCGTCCGGAGTGGTATAAAAATCGCCAAGGTCTGCGGGACGCCGAACCGCCGCCGCGTCAATGCCCCGGCGCGCAAAAGCTTCGCGATAGAAACGCGAATGCTTTGCGGCGTACCGAACCGTCTTGCGGAACCGCAGGTCCTGCATAAATTGCAGTGCCGCGGCTGGAATCGAATCGTAAATCCGCCCGATTGTTGGCGGTGAGAGTCGCGCGCTGACGGAATCAATAACTCGGCTGATCATTGGCGCACGCTCCCCATCCATAACGGATATCCGGCGGCGGCCATCCGCGTGTGGCAACGGCGACTTAATTGTGAAACACCCTGTTCAGCCATATTCATTTTTCTTTCATCATTCTGTTTTTCGCGCCTTCGCGCATCGGCTTACACTATTCTATCAGGCCCGCTCATACCAGTCCCGCGTCGCCGGTCCGGTCGGCGAACGCCCCGACTCTTCCGCCTATCGGACTTCGGCCATGGCGTGGTGAATGGCCGCGGTCGTAATGGCCAGGTCATTTTCCGTATGGGCCGCGCTCACGAACCAGCAGGCCGAGCCAGAACTGTTCATGTGTACGCCACGGCGCAAAAGCGCATGCCGGAAGGCGTTGTACCGCGCGGTATCCACGGAAAGCAGATCGCGGTAATGCCGCAATGGTTTGCCATCCTTATTAAATACCACCTGAAACATGGTTCCGGCACCCTGCACCACGCAGGGGATGCCATGGTCAAAGGCCGCCTTGGCAATGGCCGCCATGACGCTTTGACCATGGGACTCAATAGCCTCCAGCGCACCGGGCTGATTCAGCCGCCGAAGGGTCGTCAGCGCTGCGGCCGCACATAACGGATTTCCGTTGTACGTGCCTCCATGCTTGACGGTATTGGCAGCAATCGGTGCCATCACATCCCGTCGTCCGGCAAAAGCGCTTATCGGAAAACCCCCTCCGATCGCCTTGCTGAATACCGCCAGGTCGGGAACCACGCCATAGGCCTGCGCCGCGCCGCCCCGCGCCAGCCGGAATCCCGTAACAATTTCATCATAAATCATCAGGATTCCCCGACGAGTGCATTCAGCACGAATCCATTCCAGAAATCCGTTCTCCGGACCGATGCACGCGTTGTTCGCCACCAGAGGCTCAATAATAACCGCGGCCAAATCCTTTTCATGGGCGTCAAAAATCCGCCGCAAAATCTCCCGATGATTCCACGGTGCAATAATGACATCCCGCACCACTCCGCCGGGAATGCCGCGCGAATGCGGATGGCTGTGGGGACTGTCCAGAGGGCCTGCTTCGGGCAGCGCCGGCCGGTTGCTGATGGCCAGCACATCCACCCAGCCGTGGTAATGCCCCTCAAATTTTACTATGCCATTGCGCCCGGTAAAACCGCGAGCCGCGCGGATGGCACCGCATATGGCCTCGGATCCGGAATTGGCGAATCGTACCAGTTCGGCACCCGGAACCATGGCTGAAATCTGTTCAGCCAGTTCCACCTCCACGGTATTGCACGTGCCGAACATTGTCCCATTGGCAATTTGCGTCCCGGCGGCGGCCATCAGCCCGTCATCCGCATGGCCCAAAATGACACTGCCATAACTAAGCAGGTAGTCAATAAATTGATGACCATCCGCATCCCACACACGCGACCCGTGGCCGCGCGCAATGTAAAGCGGGAACGGAAATGGACCGGTGGTGGTGGACCGGGCGGAGGAGCTTATTCCGCCAGCCAGTACTTTTTGCGCCCGCGCGAACCACTTCTGGGAAACCGGTGCGGAAAATTCCGCCGGCAAGCCCAGATTTTCCGATTCCGCTGATGGCGGGGGGGGGGGGGTACGGGTCATTGTGTTCGCCATTCGTATCACTTGTTTCTTTCAAATTAGCTTCGGCAACCGCGTCCAGGCCGCGGCGACATGGGCCATGTCCAGTGCGGTCTTACGGACATCCTGTAGATCGATATATTCATCCGCACGGTGTGCCTGGGCCAGCGAACCGGGTCCCCAGACCAGAGTA
>JAJZEY010000346.1 GCA_021805585.1 Planctomycetota bacterium | reverse complement strand
GTTTACCCCGCGTTTTCGGACTGATGCCCTGCCAGGGCTGCAATTCAGGATTGACGGAGCACCCGCATTAAACCGGCTTTGTGGCCGCGATGGAATAGGTGGCACGATTTTCGGCCAGATATTTGCGTTCAAAATTAGTGCCGACGATCAGACCATCCGGTGTTCCAACCGGGGAATCAAACGCAACGGGAACCAAACCCGAAAAGCCCGCGAAGACCTGCTGAATATGTTCAAAATAGCCGGCGTGATCGGTAACCAGACGGAATTTTCCGCCGGGGATAAGTATGCGCGCCGCCTCGGCCATAAAGCCCGGCCCTATCAGCCGCCGCTTATGATGGCGGGCTTTTGGCCAGGGATCCGGAAAATAGACATGCAGGGCGGAAATGGAATCCGCGGGAACATGGCAGCGAATCCACCAGACGGCATCGGCTCGCACGATGCGGCAATTCAGCAGCGCGTGGCGACGAAGGCGGTCAGCGGAGAAATCTGCATAGGCCTTGGCCCATTCGATGCCAATAAAGTTTGTCTGCGGAGACTTTTCAGCAACGGACACCAGAAAGGTTCCTTTACCCGAGCCAATCTCAAGTTCCACCGGGTTATTGTTGCCGAAAATTCCGGGCCAATCAAGGATTCCCAAGTCATCAGAAACATCCAGAAGAACGGGTTCAACCACCAGATTCGGACGAAGGGCCACAAAATACCTCGTAACAGACTCAATCACGCATTTAATAACCAGATGGCCATGATAACAGAAGCGGCGGGGCTGCGCCGAGAGGAATTTCGGACCATGGGACAATAGCCGATGGCGGAACGCCGGTATTACCGGATGGAGAAATTGGATAAATCCGATTGAAAAGGATAGGCAAAATGAAATATCCGGAAAATAATCCGGTGCATGTTGACTCAAAAAAGGGTCGGCATTAGTATCTTAAAAACTTTGTGCAATCTTTCACAACCTGCCTGCGGGGCGGTTGGAAAGTTTTGTGGTTGGTGTATGAACGACTTGGGATAGCGGCCACAGCAATGAGCGACAAACCATTTTTCGTGTTTCCCCGATGGTCGGATACGGCCACAAAGGTGATACTGGCATGCGGGGTTCTGGTGCCGGTGTACCTTGTAATACTGCTCGGTTATGGGGCGAACGCGCGAACTTTGAACGTTAATTACCAACCTGTGCAGCCAGTTGCCTATAGCCACGCCTTTCATGCTGGAAAATTGGGCATTAACTGCCAGTACTGCCACACCGATGTCAAACGTGCGGCATTTGCCGCGCTACCCCCGACCCAAACCTGCATGAACTGTCATACCGCCATTGCCCCGCACTCAGCAGCCCTGGCTTGGATACGTAAAAGCTACAAAACGGGTATGCCGGTACCCTGGAAAAAAGTCAATGACCTGCCGGACTATGTGTACTTCAACCATGCGGCGCATGTAAATGCCGGCGTAAGCTGCCTGATATGCCATGGCCAGGTAAATGAGATGACTCATGTTTACCAGGCCAAGCCGTTGAACATGGCCTGGTGTTTACAGTGCCATCGGAATCCGGCCCCCTACCTGCGGCCGCGGAATGAAGTCACAAACTTGAACTGGAGTCCGGCCAACAAGACCAAACTGGCTGCGGACCTGGGCCTTACGGTGGCCACATTGCCCAAGAATCTGGGCAAATATCTTGTGAAGCGGTATCACGTTCCCAACAGCAAGCTTTTAACGGATTGCGAGTTATGTCATCACTGAGCGATCAGAATCTGACCGGTAAGGAATATTGGCGCAGCCTGGACGAACTGGCTGACACGCCGGAATTTCGGCAGTTTGTGCATCGCGAATTTCCGAACCGGGCCTCGGAATGGCTGAATGGCGACCGCCGACGGTTTTTGAAGATTATGGGCGCATCGTTTGCGCTGGCGGGCCTTGCGGGCTGCCGCCGATGGCCTGCCGAAACGCTGGCCCCTTACGCGCATCGGCCGGCGAATCGCGATCCGGGCACACCGGTGTATTATGCCACAGGCATGGACCTTGGCGGAATTGGCCAGGGAATGCTGGTAACCAGTGTCGATGGTCGGCCGATTAAGGTGGATGGTAATCCCACGCATCCGCTCAATGGCGGTGCCAGCGACATATACGGCCAGGCAAGTGTTCTAGGCGTTTACGACCCGGACCGCAGCCGCACCGTGATGCGTAAGGGTAAAAGCGGCCTGGAAGCAGGCAGTTGGGAAGATTTTTCCGCCGCTTGGAAGCAAATCGGTGGGGAATTGCATAAAAATCAGGGCAAGGGCCTGGCGATTCTAACGGGGGCATCATCTTCGCCGAGCGTGCAAGACCTGCTGACGCGGACGGCGAAGGCCTTTCCGGCGGCCCGTTTTTTTGAATATGAGCCAATTTCCTTTGATAATGCGCGTGCCGGCACAACGGCTGTGTTTGGTCAGGCGCTGCGCGTGGTACCGCAACTGGCCAATGCCAAGATTGTCGTTTCACTGGATTTTGATTTTGTGGTTGGGGACCCGCTTTCAGTTAAATTGTCACGGGATTTTTCCGCGGGGCGGCGTTTGACCAATCCGGCCACGGGTGATGCGGCCACGGCCATGAACCGGCTGTATGTGATCGAATCCACATTTTCGGCAACTGGTTCGCTTGCGGAAGATACACGGCATCGGATACCTGTGCCGGCCCAGGACGTCGCACTTGCGGCAGTGGCGATTGCGACGGGGCTGAAAAAGGGTGGAATGAATATTCCGGAATTGCCGCCACTCACCGGCGCGCTGCCCGAACCGATGCGTCAGGAAGTTATAAACGCAATTGTGGCTGATCTTCTGGCCAACAAGGGCGAATGTGCGGTGGTTGTCGGCAGCCAGCAACCGGCCGTGGTGCATGCACTGGCCGCGGCCATGAACAGCGCCCTGGGCAACACCGGCAAAACGGTTGAATACTACAAAGATCCATCCGGCGACCGGACAACCTATGCCCAGGCGATTACGAACCTTACCGCGGCGATGCGGAATAAAGAAATCAGCACGCTGGTCATGCTGGATGTAAACCCGGTATATAACGCCCCGGCGGATCTGGATTTTGCATCCGCGATGGCCAATGTTCCGCAAAGTATACAACTGGGTAATTATGTGGATGAAACCGCGCGGCTGTGCACATGGCACCTGCCGGCGGCGCATTACCTGGAAAGCTGGGGCGACATTCGCACGTTTGATGGAACGACGAGCATTGTTCAGCCGATGATTGAGCCGATTTTCGGCGGCAAGAGCGTCATTGAAACGCTGGCGATGCTTTCAGCCAGCGGGTCAAAAACCGCCGTGTTAACAGGTTACGAGATTGTTCAGCGGACACTTGGTCTGAAAGCCGGCGAGTGGAAATGGAAAAAGGCTCTATTTGACGGCTATGTTGAAAATACCGGCTGGTCAGCCCTGACGCCGAGCCTGAATACGACCATTTCCGAAGACTTCGCACGGGTCCTGAGCGCGGGGCCACGGGCCGAATTAAATCCCGGGAACATTGAAATTGTGTTCCGACCAGACAGCAAAATCTATGACGGACGCTTTGCCAACAACGGCTGGCTGCAGGAACTGCCGGATCCGATGACGCGGCTGACATGGGACAACGCGGCGGTGATCAGTCCGAAACTGGCCAAAACCATTGGACTAAGTTTCCATAAAACACAAGTGCTGGCAATTACGGTGGGTGGCAAAACATTGAAAATACCGGCGTATATCATGCCGGGGCAGCCGGAGTTTTCCATTTCTCTCCGCCTCGGTTACGGGCGGACGGATGTGGGATCGGTGGCGGATGGTGCGGGGTTCAATGCGTACGAACTGCGAACCGTTTCGGCGATGAATTTTCAGGCTGGTGCAACGGTTAAAGTGACGAGTGAAAGCTATGAACTGGCCAATACACAAGATCACTTTGCGATCAGCACACTAAGCCAGGAGGCTGTGGCCGCCCGCATTCCCGACCTGATTCATCAGGCAACCTTCGCCGAGCTTCAGAAAGATCCGTCACTGGGCCACAAAAAAGCCAAAGCGGTCTCGCTGTGGGAAATGCACCGCTATGACACGGGCTATCAATGGGCGATGGCGGTGGACCTGACCACCTGCACAAGCTGTTCGGCGTGCGTGGTGGCCTGCCAGGCGGAAAACAATATTCCGATTGTGGGCAAGCAGCAGGTTATTAACGGACGGGAAATGCAATGGATACGCATTGACCGGTATTTCCGTGGGCCCAACGCGGATTCCCCGGAAGCGGTCCATGAGCCGATTTTGTGCATGCAGTGCGAAAACGCACCGTGTGAAGCGGTTTGTCCGGTGGGCGCAACGAGCCACAGTGCCGATGGCCTGAACATGATGACTTACAATCGCTGCATCGGCACGCGGTACTGTGCGAACAACTGCCCGTATAAAGTCCGTCGCTTTAATTTCTTTGACTACAACAGCGGCACGCTTAAGGACCTGTATAAGCCGAATATCCTGCGGTCGAACATGAACGATCTGGCGGCCATGCAGAAGAACCCGCAGGTGTCGATCCGGATGCGCGGCGTGATAGAAAAATGCACCTATTGCGTGCAGCGAATTGACGATGCCCGCGTGACGGCGGAACGGCAGAACCGCCGGATAAGGGACGGAGAAATTACTCCGGCCTGTGCGCAGGCGTGTCCGACGCAAGCGCTGATTTTCGGCGACATGCGCGACCAAACATCGCGCGTGGCGAAGTTGTTCAAACAGCCGCGGATGTATGGCATATTGAATGATGAACTCAACACGCGTCCACGCACGCGGTATATGCCGAAGATAAGCAATCCGAATCCATCGCTCGTGGCGGTGGAAACTTCGCCGCTGGGAACGCAGTAAGTCCGCGGTTAAGCAATGTTGCCCTGCCCGCGAACTTGGGGCAGGGCAATGGTAAGTGAAATGGTTTTAGGAAAGACCGGGAATTCGACCCATGACGCTAGCAGTGAACGAAGTTTCAGTGCCTGTCGATTTTGACAACACCGGCGAGACCGACATGAAGCCGCCGGTGCTTATGACCGGCGAGGCAAGTTACAAACGTGTGACGACGCTGGTGAGCCGGATTATTGAAGCGCCCCGAGCGCCGGCGATCTGGTATCCATGCTTTTTCCTTTCGGCAAGCTTGGCCGGTCTGCTTTTTGCGCTTATTGGTTATGAAGTCTTCACGGGCGTGGGCGTGTGGGGCAATAATTCGCCACAGGGGTGGGGATTTCCGATTATTAACTTTGTATTCTGGGTGGGCATTGCCCACGCCGGAACGCTTATCTCGGCGATTCTGCTGCTGTTCCGCCAGAAGTGGCGCACAGGCATTAACCGTTTTGCCGAAGCCACCACGGTTTTTGCGGTGGTATGCGCGGGAGTGTTTCCGGGCATTCACGTGGGCCGTCCATGGCTGGCATACTGGCTGGCCCCCTATCCAAACGTAATGGGCGACTGGCCGAATTTTTACAGTCCACTGTTGTGGGATGCTCTGGCAGTGGGAACTTATACCACGGTCAGCGTGCTGTTCTGGTATTTGGGTATGGTGCCGGATCTGGCGACATTACGTGATCGGGCCACCACGCGTTTGCGGCATACCATCTTTGGAATTCTGGCCATGGGATGGCGCGGTTCAGCCCGGCATTGGAAAATTTATGACCGTGCGCTGCTGGTGATAGCGGGGTTGGCGACCTGTCTGGTAATGGGCGTGAGTTCCACGGTTAGCACGGACTTTGCCGTATCCGTTATGCCGGGATGGCATGAGACCATTTTCCCGCCACTGTTCACGGTTGGTGCCATATTCAGCGGATTTGCGACGATTCTGTTCCTGGCCTATCCGGTACGGGCAATTTTCGGACTAAAAAGCCTGATTACCGACCGGCATCTGGATAATGTGGCAAAAATCACACTGTTTATGGCCTCGATTGTGTTTTACATTTACATGATCGAGTTTTTTATTGCCTACTACAGCGGCAACCCGTACGAACGGTACGTGTATATGAACTGGATGTTCGGTCCATACTGGTGGGCTGGTTGGGCCATGTTGTTCTTCAACGGCGTGATTCCACAGGTGTTGTGGTTCAAGAAGGCCCGGAAAACCTGGTGGATTGCCGCCCCCGTGGGCCTTTTCTGCCTTGCGGGCATGTGGTGCGAACGGTTTGTGATTATCATCAGCTC
>JAJZEY010000550.1 GCA_021805585.1 Planctomycetota bacterium | reverse complement strand
GACCGTGCTGGGCTGGATGCCGCGCCCCACGGATATCAATCTTAGCGGGTTGGCGCTGCAACCGGAGGATATTGAAGCGGCGCAGAAAATTGATGTGGAAGCCTTCAAGGCCGAGATACTGTCCGAGGAGGAACTGTTTCTGAAGCTGGCCGGAGACCTGCCCAAGGAAATTATTTTCATCCGGGAGCTGCTGATCAGCCGCTTGTAAACGGGGTCGAATTTTCAGCGGTAGTTGGTGAACTGAACGGGAATTTCCGGCGGCTTGGCGCGCAGGTCGGCCATCACGGCCTGCAAATCATCCTTCTTTGGCGCGCTGACGCGCAGCGTGTCGCCCTGAATGGACGGATTTACTTTCAAGCCAAGGTCTTTGATGCGCTTTTGCAGCGCCTTGGCGGAATCGCGATCGATGCCGCTTTTAAGTTTGATTTTCTGGCGAAGGGTTGAATGCGTTGCGGCCTCAATTTTCTGGCGGTCCAGACAGCGGGGGTCCACGCCGCGCTTGGTCATTTTTGAAACCAGAACCTGCAGCACCGCTTCAAGTTGCGGTTCGTTATCCGCGGTGATGGCCAGGATCTTTTCTTTTTTGTCCAGATCGCCAATACCGGCGGACGTACCGCGGAAGTCAAACCGCGTGGCCATCTCTTTTTTGGCCTGCATCAGGGCGTTATCCAATTCCGGAAAATTGATGTCATTGACAATATCAAACGATGGATCGGCTGCCATAACATTCCTTTCAATATATACCCGCGGCCTTCGGCCAGGTTACCATGCGCCGGGCCGGCCGGATGCGGTTCGCCGGCGGACGCGAAAATAGCGATAAAGCGGACCTATCAGCACGGCGGCCACAAACATCCAGATGATGATCAGCAGCACATTTTTTGCCCAGCCCGGATGGTCCGGCACCATGAATTTGCGCCACAGGTGCGGGGCAAGCGCCTGCGTCAGGGCTATGGGCAATCGGTTCATGCGATCACCTTGTTTAAAGGATAGCTGATAAGTCCGGTGGCACCGGCGCGTTTCAGGCGGGGCACAAGCTCACGTTCAAGCTTTTCCTCCACAATGACTTCCACGGCGACCCATGCCCCATCGGCAAGAGAGGAAATAGTGGGAGATTTTTCCGCCGGCAGAATGGCCAGAACGGCCTCGAGCTTTTCACGTGGCGCGTTAAGTTTAAGGCCGACCTTTTCACGTGCGTTAATGGCCCCCTGAAGCAGCAGGGCAATATTTTCAATTTTCTCACGCTTGCGGGCATCTTTCCAGGCGGAATGATTGGCGATCAGGCGGGTGGTGCTGGTTAAAAGTGTATCTATGATGCGCAAATTATTGGCGCGAATGGAAGAACCGGTTTCCGTAATGTCCACAATCGCGTCCAGCAGACGGGCTTTTACTTCCGTTGCGCCCCAACTGAATTCCACCTTCACGGGAATATTGCGTGTCTGAAAATAGTCGCGGGTAACCTGCACCAGTTCGGTGGCGACGACGCCGTTTTTAAGTTCCTCCGGCCGGGTCACGGCCGATTCCTGCGGCACGGCCAGCACCCAACGGGCCGGTTTGCTGGTGGCTTTGGAATAAACCAACTCGGCAACTTCATGCACGTCTGAACCGTTTTCGCGGATCCAGTCCGATCCGGTCAGGCCGACATCCACCACATTTTCTTCAACATAACGGGACATTTCCTGGGCCCGGAAAAGAACCACCTCTATGGCTGGATCGTCTATGGCGGGAAAATAACTGCGATCATTGACACTGATGCGCCATCCCGCTTTGGCGAATAGATCAATCGTGGCGGATTCCAGGGAACCTTTGGGAATGCCCAGACGCAGAATATCAGGAGAGGGTTTGAGCATCGTAAACTCCAAATGAAATCAGAACCGGACCGGATCCGATTAATCAACTTATGAATCGATGACCAGGGGATTATTTTTTTGCCCTGGCCTTTCCAACATCCTTATGCTTTTCGCTGTGATGTTTTTCCACATGCTTGTCCGCATGTTTTTCGGGATGCTTGTCAACATGCTTTTCGACATGCTTTTCGGCATGCTTTTCAGGATGCTTCGGCGCATGTTTGTCGGCATGCTTTTCCGCATGTTTCTCCACATGCTTCTCTATATGTTTATCCGCATGCTTCTCTGGATGTTTCTCCACATGCTTTTCAGCATGTTTATCCGCGTGCTTCTGCGATGTCGGGCGCGGCGGTTCGGAGACTTTGCGAGCCGAGGCCGCCGGCGCTGCACCGGCCACCACAGCCGGGGCGGCCTGCGCAATGGTTGCCGAGGGCTGCGGCACCAGCTTGACCGGGGCCGGCCAGACGCGCGGCGTAAACAATTCGAGTTCCTTGCGGGCACCGTGGTGGAAATCAGCCATTTCGTCGCCGCGAAGCGACCGTTCCAACGCCTGCTGTAAATCCAGCACGGTGGTTTCCGGACTTGCGGCATCTTTACTGATCATCCAGAGCAGCAGTTTGGTATCCACCGGAACGGCGTGAACATCAAATGAATCAAGTGCGACAATCGCCTCCACATACGCATTAATGCCATAAAGCGTCTGGAGGTATTTGCGGATTTCCGCCTTTTTCATGTGGCGTAGGCATTCAAGGCTCAACTGATGCTCGCGGTCGTAAATGGATTGCAACGTGCGGCGAAGCGCGGCGCAGCGGGAGTCGGCGAACGGGTAGCGGCTGCCGATGAGCGCGACCATTTCCATGACCGAGGTCACGCGCAGATCGTTGTAATCCACCATGGCTCCGATAAGCTTGGCCGCCGCGGCCTGACCGCGGGCCGGTTCGGTATCATATTCCATGCACGCTTCAACCAGCCGCTGAAGCGGGTCGGGTGCGATGTTGCCGGTCGGCGATGCCGGGGCGTGGCGAACCAGCCTGGCGGCGATTTTTTTCAGGGCATCCGGTTTAATTCCGACTTTATTCATGGGAACCTTTCGGTTGATTGTTTTTACCGCGGGCGGGACCTGGCGCCGGCACCGTGATTGGGGCAGGTCTATTCACATTACCCGCCCGGGATGCGGGTTCGGCGGGAACCTTCGGCGAAGGTTCCGCATCTTGCCCGGCGGCCAAAGGGGTATCCGCATCGGCTGGGGATTGTTCAGATGAAGCCCGCATGATGGCCAATATTTCAGCCTGCTTTTTCAACGAGTTATCCAGATGGAAGGTCAGCCGGGGGGCGAACTTCATGGACAACCCGCGGGTCACATGCGACTGTATGCGTTTTTGGGCGGAATTCAGTCCCTGCTGAACGGTTTGGTCCGGGCGGGTCGAAAGCGCGCTGATAAAGACCTTGGCATCGCGATGGTCCGGCGTAATCTGGACGCGCGTGACGGAAAGCAGGCCGCCAAGCCGCGGGTCGGATACTTCGCGGACGAGGGCTTCCGCGACGAGTCGCTGAATGCGGGCTTCAATTTTCTGATTTCGCACGGTCATGGTAATGGTTCAAACCCCGCAGTGGGGAAAATTTGTTTCCTGTCAGATAATTTCAATTTGAAAATCAAGCAGTTCCGCCCGGCGTTCCTGTTTAAGATTTTCCACAAGTTTGGCCAGCGCACTTTCCAGAAAGCGGGCATCGTTGCCGACCATTGCCAGTCCGAGCATGGCGTGCTGCGGATGGTCCTGGAAGTCAACCTCCGCCACCGATACGTTGTGGTGGTGTCGCCAGCGGTCCTTAAGCGAACGAAGAATGCCGCGCTTTTGGCGCAGGTTCAGGGCATCGCCAACTTTTAAATCCACCTGAAGAATTCCGATCTTCATACACATACCCGGTGCAAGCCGGGGTAAAAAAAAGCGGTCGCCTGCGGCTATGCCTTAAAGCGATCGCGCCACGTCCACGGTCTTATAGGCCTCAATGCGGTCACCGACCTTGATATCGTCATGGCCGGCGAATTTAATGCCGCATTCCAGGCCGCCGCGGACATCCTTGACATCTTCCTTGAAACGCTTGAGCGATTCCAAGGCCAAACCTTCAGCGAGCAGAGCCTCTTCACGGAAGATCCGGTATTTGTTGATGCGTTGCAGAACGCCATCGGTCACCATGCACCCGCCGATATTGCCGACCTTGCTGACCCGGATCACCTGACGGACTTCGGCATGACCGAGAATCTGTTCCTGTTTCTCCGGGGACAACATGCCCGAAAGGGCCTTGCGGATGTCATCGGTAATTTCATAAATGATCGTGTAAAGGCGGATATCCACGCCACGGTCTTCGGCGAGTTTCCGTGCCGATTCATCGGGCTCAACGGAAAATCCGACGATAATGGCATTGGAAGCCTCGGCCAGCAGAACATCGCTTTCGCTGATGCCACCAACGGCCGAATGCAGCAGTTTGACCTGCACTTCCTTGGAAAGCTCCTCGGTCATGGTTTTGCGGAGCACGTCAACAGACCCCTGCACATCGGCTTTCAGGATCATGTTAAGTTCTTTAATCTGTCCACGCTTAATGGTGTCGTACAGATTTTCCAGAGTCACCTTGCCGCGCTGTGCGATTTCCGCGTCGCGGTCGGCGCGGGCGCGTTCCTCGGCGATGGATTTGGAATGGCCCAGGTCTTCAACCACGTAAAGCGGGTCGCCACCAACGGGCACATTATCCAGCCCGATAACTTCCACCGGCGTTGCGGGTCCCGCTTCGTTAATCGAGACGCCTTTGTCGTCGATAAGCTGGCGCACGCGGCCGGAGGCCGGCCCGCAGACCATCGGATCCCCGACATGAAGCGTGCCGTTCTGCACCATAATGCGTGCCACCACGCCGCGGAGCGGGTCCATGAACGATTCAATAACCGAACCCCGCGCCGGCAGACTTGGCGAGGCCTTTAATTCCCGCAACTGCGCGATATAGTCCAGGTATTCAATCAGTTCCTTCACGCCCAGGCCGGTCGTGGCGCTGGTGCGGACAACTTCCGTTTCACCGCCCCATTCCGTCGGATTCAGGCCATTTTCCGCAAGCTGACCCAAAACCTTGTTGGCATTGGCTTCGGGCTTATCAATTTTATTCAAGGCCACCACAATAGGCACGCCGGCGGCCTTGGCATGGTTGATCGATTCGATGGTTTGGGGCATGACGCCGTCATCCGCGGCCACCACCAACACCACCACATCGGTCAAATTAGCCCCCCGGGCGCGCATGGCGGTAAACGCCTGATGGCCCGGGGTGTCCAGGAATGTAACACGTTTGGCGTTTCCATCCGAACCGGTAATGGAAATGGTGTATGCGCCGATATGCTGTGTAATGCCGCCCGCTTCGCCCGCAGCCACCTGAGTGGAGCGGATTTTATCCAACAGGCTGGTTTTGCCGTGATCCACATGGCCAAGCACGGTTACAATGGCGGAACGCTGTTCTCTGGGGGCACCTTCGGCCTTTTCACGGTACTGGCGTTCCAGTGCCGCATACAACGATTCTTTGGCCTTAACCACCAGTTCTATGCCAAAATCAATGGCCAGCATTTGCGCGGTGTCCGCATCAACCGTTTGGTTAACGGTAACCATTGCGCCCTGGGCCATAAGCTTTTTAAGCAATTCGCCGGATTTTACACCCATCGCCTCGGATAGCTGCCGAACGGTAAGCGGCGGAGTAATTTCCACCACCGACGGACGGGCCGACGGGGCGTGCGCCTGCAGGGCGCGGGCTTGGGATTTATTCAACTGCCGTCGCCGGCTGCGCAACATGCCACCCGTGGCCGAGGCCAGTCGTTCAGCACGATCCAGCAGGTCGGCTTCGCGCCATTCGCGAATCAGGTCAATGCCGGAATCGCCGGTGCGGCCTGAACCGCGCCGCGTGCCCTTGCCCTTGGCCTTGGCTTCTTCATCATCGGTATACGTTCCTTCGGTGCGCCCCTTGGCACGGTGACCAGTGCCGGACGCGGGAATTGGCAATCCACCCCGCCCGATCGCAGGTGCCCCACCCATGGTTGACGAAGCCGGTGGCCGCGGCCGTGACCGTGGTGCGGCAACCTGGTCCGGCGTTTCGAGGCGGACAAGTTTCGGACCCTGCAGTTGGGCCGGTGCCGGAACATTGCGGTGGCCCGCCGGTGCCACTACCGGCCGCTGGACCACATTCGGAACGCCGCGCGCCGCAATCGGCACAACGGGACGAACCGGCTTCATGGGCACTTCGGCGGGCGGTTTGGCCGCAACTACGCCGGTAAGTTTGCCCCCCCCCCCCCGGCGG
>JAJZEY010000216.1 GCA_021805585.1 Planctomycetota bacterium | reverse complement strand
TTCCACAATTTCCCACGCCGCAAGCTCGTCGCGCCGCCGGGCCAGCGCTTCGGCGGCTTTTTCCAGCAGGGCGGCCCGTTCCCGCGGCGATGTTCGCCGCCATCGGACGCCGGCTTCCACAGCGGCGACCACCGCCGCATGCACATCCTGAACCTGCGCATTGAATATTCTTCCGACAAGTTGGGACGGGCAGCTCGGATTAACCGATTCGCCGGTTGCCGGGCGGACGATTACCTTGTTATCGATCACGGGATAAACATCCATCGGCATGGAAGACCGAATACGATTCAGCGCATCGGCAAAAGCGGCATGTTGGGCGGCGATCGCCAGCCGCCGCGGTGGCAAATGTGCGAAGTCCCCGTCGCCAGGCGGAGGGGATGTTGATAACTCAGTGGGCGGAAAATCGGGCGCCAGAAGAATCTGATCCGCCGACGTATCCGCGTGTGCGCGTTTCAGGAACGATTCATTGGAGGAATTTTCCATCAGACGGCGCACCAGATAGGCCATGCCTGGAAGCAGCGGGCCAAATGGAGCGTATAGCCGCACGGTAAAGCCGCGGGCCACCAGCGAACCGGCGAAATCGTCCGCCATGCCATACAGCATCTGATATTCAAACTCCTCTGTGGAAAGCCCTTTGGCTTCGGCCATTGCCGCCCCGGCACAGATGCTGCGTAAATTGTGCGTGGCGATTGCCGTGCGAACAAACGGATGATTGTCCAGCAACAGTTCCAGGCATTGCTGATAGCACACATCCGTCTGGGCCTTGGTTTCCCATACCGGCACCGGCCAGGAATTCCGCTGTGCCACGGCACGTTCATAATCCCAATAAGCGCCGCGCACCAGACGAACGGTGACCGGTGTGCCGCGGGCTTTGGCCCAGGAAATCAGATTTCCGACGACCTGCCTGGCATCCATCTGATACGCCTGTATCGCGATGCCTGCACCGCGGAAACAGCGGAATTCCTTTTCTTCCAGCAGTTCCTGAAACACCCGCAACGTTATGGTGCGGTAATCATATTGTTCCATATCCACAATCACCGAAGCTTCGGCGAGGGCCGCCGCCGAAAAAATCGCCCGCAGGCGATCTTTAATGACTTTTACACCGCCGTCCGGATCCACCGGGCTTAGCTGGGAATACAAAGCCGACACTTTCACCGACACATGAACCCGTGGGTCCTTTCGATGTAAAGGCGACACATTGCCGGGGGGCCAGGTTCGAATGCGCCGGTTTAATTCCGGAATCAATTTCAGATAAGATTCCTGATAAGCCGCGGCGGCGGATTCACCCGTGCTTGCTTCACCAAGAATATCCAAAGAAAACGCCAGGCCATTCCGCCACATACGCCGTAGCACCGGTTCCGCCTGATCCACTGTTTCCCCGGCGATAAAGGTCATCGCCATTTTGCGGCTTAAACGGCGGGCAGCGGCGGCAATCAGATGGGCGGCGGCACCCTTTCGTGCCTTATGAAGTCCCCATTGCGCCAGGCGGGGCCAGGGAATCGGCAATTCCTGTGATCCAAGATATAGATCCAAATGTTCAGCCAATTGCCGGTCATCCGTTAATGCCGGCAGCACATCCACCAGACGTAAAACCTGGGTTTTAAGTGATGAATCGCCCAGAAGGCGGTTTAGAAATGCTTCGCGATGCCGCTGGGACGCACGGCGGCTGTTGCGGGCTTCCATCAAAATTGCTTCGCCCAGACGGAGGATGTTCTGCTCTATGTCCGCGTTCAACGGCATGGCGTTACTCCTAATGATCGCCTGCACAAGTGCTGTTGTTATTTTACCATGCTTTTGATTGCCGGCACGGAGTGGGCTTCAGGACAGGCTGGTCCTTGGCTCGCCTGCCGAACGCTTTGGGAACCGCAGGACTGTTTGCGGACACGGATCCGGAGTGTATATTCGGCAAGCGTTCATAACTCTGGTCAGATCGGCGCGACCGCCGGACCCGCAGGGTAAAGTGCCACCTGGCCCTAATTCGGTGCCGCGGCTGCTGCCCCGGCGGACGCAGTTATTGCGGAGTCGCCATGTATAGCGCGGAGGTATTTGGCATATTCGGGAGATTTGACATATTCCGCGTATTCCGCTAACCCCGTCAGAGGCATTAGATGCAGATGGAATTGTTTGCGAACCGCTAAAAATGTCCGCGTAACCTGTTTGAAATTGTGGCGTTGAAGACTGATCGAAATATCAATCCAATACGCCTGTTTGAGCGACGGTACGCCATGAATGGCCTGATCTGCGTATTTTTGCGACTGCGCCATCGCGGCAGGAGTCCCGATTTTCGACTCGGCTGCGGCGGCAAGCATTATCTGATACGGATCTCCCCCGACTGATTTGCTGATTCGGATATTTATCTCCGCCTCTTTGCGAAACTGGTGTGTGGAATAAAGGTAATCAATGTCCATGAGCGCTGCCGCCGGATCGTCGGGAAACGCTCGCTGATAGGTGAGTACCGCCGATTGGAATCGCCTGGCATATTTCGGGGTATTCGCCCCGTAAAGGGCATCAATTGCTTCAACTTTTTCCAGAAGCAGTGACCTGCTGTTGCGCAGCGAGGCTGGAAGCTTGGCCAGATCGGCCAGAAAAGCCCTGTTATGCCCGGTGACCAGCAGATGCTGCGAGTGCTCGCACTGCATCGCAGGTGCAAGAATCGCACTTTCCTGGCCGGTCAATCGCTGCCACAACGTCGGCTGCATTTTGGCAAGGAAAAGCAGCATATTGCGGCGTACAGTAACGCTGACCAACTCTCCACTGGTTACTGAGAATATATCCGTTGCAACCACCCTGCCTTCCGGCCCGTGCATCAAAACCCATTCGTTGTAATTCACAGACCCGGTGGCTGACCGAAAGCGAAACACGGCGCGATTTTGCCCGCTGATTTTCCGTACGCCCAGCAACGTGTATTTCCCGCCATGTTTCATCTGAAATGCCAAGGCGGGGCCAAAGCCAAAGTGAGTGATAATTGCAGCTTCAAAAGACTGCCGGAAGGCCTCGGGCAGGCTCACCCCGGACTCCACTATTTGCAGCCACTCCCGCATATCGAGGCAATTATTAATTGCCACTGGATTTGCCGAATCAACCATCGCCTTAATGTGGCGAGCGTAAGCCCATAACGCCGGATCATTGACTGGGACGATGGGCGATTGCGTCGCGGTCGCGCTGGTTCCCGTACTCCTTCCCGGTAACTGATTGTTTGGCAATGGCCGGGGAAGTGTGATACCGGAAGCTTCTGCATGGGCTTTTTGTGAATCGCGCAGATATGTACTTAATTGCCCCAGGGTCGCCAGCGCGACCAACCCACAAAAAGTCAGTGTGCCCGCAAGTTGCGACCTGCCCGCGACACGGTACGCGATCCAGGCTACCAGCAGAATAAGCAGTAGCGGGACGATCGTGGCACCGACCCAGTAACTGAACGCAAACTGATGGGCCACTGTCGCAGCAGCAGGCCAGCCCCAAACCACCCCAACCGCCAGCCACGCCACAGTCGGTATGATTCCCCACCAGGCGACAAAGGCCGGGCGCAAATCTGTTTGGGCTGATGCCCCGTCGGGTGCCATGGAAAGCCTTTCTCTATTGATTGTCGCAGGGAGGGCAGACGGGGCCAAGTTTCTGCTGCGCGGGTGTTACAGATTGAAATCAGAGCCTTCGGCCATGGGTCTCCCGGCCACCCGTCTGCGAAGCTATACATTACACTTCCCGAATCTCTGTTGCCGGGATATACATGGGACATGCTAGCGAGTACGGCAAAATGGGTCAAGATATTTCGGCTGCACGAACCGCCTCGAATTTTGGTGAGAATAGCCGCACCAGCCCCGCCGCTCTAAAAAAAGTCGGCGCATGGCGGCCCGTGGCAGTTCAATGTTCCACGCCATGCGGGTTAATCGCTGTAGCTAAGCGTTACCGGCTGCAGGAAGCTCATATCCGGCTTATGGTGGGCCGCGGTCAGGCGGAAGGAATCGATGCCGTCAATTCGCGCGCGCATAGCCCGCAGATATTTCCGCTGTCCCTTCAGGCCGGGGTTCATCTGGCCGTTGCGGGCCGTCGGAAAGGCGACGCTCAGATAGTTTTCATACGCGGTCATCGCTTTTTCATAAAGCGGAACGGCGGCGGCAAGTTTTCGGTCCGCGGCGTCTCCCAGACGAAATTGCCGATGATTCAATTGCCATTGCACCAGCCCCTGGAACAATGTTCCTTCGGCGGCGGCCAGGGCCTGATAAAAGCGCACTTCATAAATATGCGACCTGTGTACCGCCCGCTGATCGGGATATTTTTGCAGAAACACCTGGAACTCATGAATGCTGCGCGGCCCGTTGATTTTAATATTCCGATAGCAGTCGTGAATGTTTTCCACCCGCGCCGGAAAATGCACCAGCATTTTCTTTTCGGTGTCCGCATTAAAAATGCGGTTGGTCAGACGCTGGGCATAAAAGCAGTCGTCGCGGCACCAGAGCCGCAGACACATGGGCTTCCAGGAATGCAGAACTTCAATACCCATGTCCGTGGGCAGCTTGGGCTGATGCAAAGCCCGGTTGTATTCGCACCAGGCGAAATAAAACGGGCTAAGACCATAGCGATAGGTCAAGCCGTGAATTTTTACGCCATGCCCGACGGGTCCATGGCCGCCCAGCGGCTTAAGCAATTTGCAATGAAATTCCGGTCGTGTCACCAGATAATAGACCTGTCCGAGGGAACTTAGTCCGGAGGAAATCTTTTTCGGATTGTAGCGGTACAGATGAGCGATGTCGTACCGCCAGCGGGGAGAATAATATTTGCGTTCAAAGCTGGTGCCGAGTTTCAGGAAATAATCGTTGGCTTCATTCATGATGACATTGGCGTTGTCGGGCACAAATTTTTCGCCATGGTAAAGCGAAACCAGCCCGTCCAGCACCCATTTGTATTTGGTGTTCATGGAATGGAACTGGGCTGAAAGGTTGTACGACATATTCCATGCATTAAATATGTACACAGATCCAAAATATGGCTCGATGGTGGCAATCGCCTGATAATCCGTTTCCAGTGGCCGCCATTTATGATTGTTTTTATCGCTTTCGGCGTCCTCCCAAAGCACCATCGCCAGCACGCCGCGGAATCCCCCCAGGGCAAGCCGCGGAAACGTCAGCAGCAGATGGCCGATGTTTTTGGCGTTGGTGGTTCGCTGCACCAGTGCGGCCCGCCGCGCATGCAGGGACGGCTGAATGGCGAAAATGCCGATAAACAGCAGGATTGCGATGATCAGGCAGACCAGTTGGTCGCGCCGCGCACGGCTGCGCATGGAGGCCACAAGGTTCAGCCGCGGCCCGGAGGCCGACCTGGTTGGTGTTGGAATCGGTGCGGGTGTGGTCATGTCAAGCCAGCTCCTGTTTGCGCAGCAGCAAATACCCCAGTGCCAGCGTGGGAAGCACACAGACCAGGGTCCAGAAAATATTTATCGCCAGAATCGACCACGGCATATTCAATGACCGCACGATAAAGTGCAGGGCATTGAAACGGGTGAAGTCCGGCAGCAGATGCACCAGAATATACAGCACTTTGGTCATGCCCGCGGATATGATGGATCCGATCTGGTAATACCAGACGCCCTGAAGCTTGTTGTTTTCCACATAATTCAGCAGTTCAAAACCGTTGGCCGCATGCAATTGTGCGATAAACGAGAACAGATTTCCCAGCATATAGCAGACCATGGTTGTAAGCAGCGCCACCGGCCAGCCCAGGCGCGTGCCGGCCACCACACCAATAACAATCAGCAATGCCATTTCGCAGAATATCACCAGCTCGCTTTTCGCCAGATTTATAATAAAAGGCGAGGCTGGCCGGACAATGGCCACCGAAGCGGGTGTCAGTTTCAGCCAGTGGCCGGGAACTTCACTGACCAGCGTGATAATCAGATTCCCCCCCTGGGTCAGCAGTTTTCGGGGGAGTTGTATGGGCGTGACATGCTTTTCATCAATCCGTATGTTGGGCAGAGTGGTCCGGTCCCGCGGAGCCGCGGTGGTATAGGCCTGCACCGCCGCCAGCGCGGGAAGCTGTTCGTTTTCCTGTTTGTCCACGCCGATCATCAGGTTGACGGCAAACATTCCGTTCTTGGTCACGGGAATGGTAAGCGGATTAAGGTGTTTGAATTCAAACGACGCCACTTCCGGCGGAATGCCCTGGTGCCGGTAGCTGGG
>JAJZEY010000566.1 GCA_021805585.1 Planctomycetota bacterium | reverse complement strand
CCGTACCCGCATGAAGGACATGCTTTCCCGACAGGGAAATATGACGCAGGAAATTCAGCGGATTGATGAAATCCTGGATCCCAAGGCGCTGACCATCGGCTTTGCCCGGCGCTTTGCCACCTATAAACGCGCGACGTTGCTTATGCGCAACCCCGATCGTCTGCTCAAACTGCTTAAGGACCACAACTGCCCGCTCCAGTTTATTTTTGCCGGAAAGGCCCATCCCCGCGACGATGGCGGCAAACGGTATATTCAGGATATTTTCCGCTTCTGCCAGCGCGAAGATGTCCGCACACGCATGGTTTTCATTGAAGATTACGATATGAACATTGCCCGGCACATGACGCAGGGTGTGGATGTGTGGCTTAATACCCCACGCCGACCCATGGAGGCCTCCGGCACAAGCGGTATGAAGGCGGCCATTAACGGCGTGCTTAACTTAAGCGTGCTTGATGGCTGGTGGTGCGAAGCCTACAACGGCGAAAACGGCTGGGCGATTGGCAACGGCGAAGAATATTCCAACGACGAATACCAGGACGAAATGGAAAGCCGTCGCCTTTTTGACCTGCTGGAAAAATCGGTCATTCCCACCTATTACGACCGCGGGCTTGACGGCCTGCCGCGCACCTGGATCCGCCGGATGAAGAATTCCATTCAAACAATCTGTCCAACCTTTAACACCAACCGAATGGTGCAGCAGTATTGCCAAAGCTTTTATCTGCCTTCGCACGAAATGTTTGAAGGCCTCACTGAAGATAAAAACGCCCGCGGCATCGCTCTGGCCGCCTGGAAGAAGGAACTGGTGGACCAATGGCCCCTGGTGCGTGTGCGCAGTGTGGATGTGCCGCAGACCGGGGCGCTGAAAGCCGGCGAAAGCATGAAAGTGACCGCGGTTGTGGAACTGGGGGCCATTAATCCGCAAAATGTGCGAATTGAAATCTATTACGGACAGATTAATCCCTCCGGAGACATTGTCGAATCGCGTTCCCATGAAATGGCTTTGGGGTCCCCGCTGGAAAAGGGTGTTTACCAGTACGTTGGGGCGATTAACGCGGCTTCCTGCGGGCAACAGGGATTTGCCTTGCGCGTTCTGCCCGACCACCCGGATATTGAACTGCGCCTGGAACCCCGACTGATCCGCTGGGGTTAAACGCCGGGATTAAACGGGCCGGGCGTTCCTGCAAATCCCGCGATTGTTCTCCGCCGCGGCGGAACAAGCCGGCCAACTTGGCTTCCGGCCGTGCACTGTCACGGATTCAAACGCGGCCAATGCCGGACGGCTATTGTGTTTCCCCGGCAATTTCATCAAGCACATGTTCGGCGACGTAAATGGGCACATTCCCGGCTACGCCCAGGGCGATCGCGTCGCTGGGGCGGGAGTCGATTTCAATGGAGCGTCCGTTGTGGCGAATGACCAGCCGGGCAAAAAAGGTCTGCTTTTGAAGGTCGTTAATCAGAATGCGTTCCAACTTCCCACCCAATTGATCGATGATGCTGGTCATTAACTGGTGGGTCATGGGGCGCGGAAACTCCGTGCCTTTCAGGCGATTATCAATGGCCAGGGCTTCGCTGGAGCCAATCACAATCGGCACCACCCGCTGGCCATCCACTTCCTTCAGGAAGATGAATTGCTGATCGGACGTTTCGGTAATAATGATTCGTTTAAGCTCTACGAGCACAGCCATGCACAACTCCATCGAATGTTAAGATGTTACTCGGCCAATAGATGATACGCCAGCGCCGGCGGAAGCCACCGGGTGTGCCCGGTTTTTATCGGGAAGAGAGAATATTGTATGGATAGGCCGAAGCTCCGGCAGGAAAGCATTCCTGAAATTCATTTCCTTTCCGGCCACGACGACGATTGTCGGGCGAGACGCCCGCCCCCAGTTTACGCCCGACAAGTGGGGCGAATCTGGATATCCTCCCTCTGATGACATTGCCAGGCCAAAACGCCCGATGGGCACAAACATATTGCCGCAACGATCTTCCCGATAAAAACGGGCACACCCAAGCCACCCAATCGGCGGCATCACAGGCGATGATCGAATCTTCCGACACCGTGATACAGTTGTTTAGACGTCCGTTGATAATGTTGCGCACATTGTGGAATTTTATATCGCTGATGATGATTGCCAAAATAGGCTACGCATGATATAAAATTATAACGAAATTAAAAAAGTTCTTTCATGCGGGATCCGCGTCTATGCATCAAAAGGCACACACTTTGCGGCGTCATTATCGTGGAACCCGCAAGCTGCGCGATTTTTACCTATGGTTGCGACCGGCTTTATTCGGGTTCATATGCCTGATGGGATTTTTGCCGCGGCACTTGGCGGTTGCGGCGGCAAAGTCCGCCAAACTGCCAATTCCGACCGCGGCACAGCTGCAATCCGCTACGCTTGCCCTGGAAAAGTTTTATGAAAATAATCCCAATTATGGCGGCGGTTATACCCCCGGACCGGGTATTATTTATGCCGATCCGCTGGGCGTTTTTTATTATTTCCGTTATCGGCCCGGAATCAATCCGGCATTGCGCTATCTGACCTGTGAAATTGCCATCAATGCCCTGGCCACAAATATACAGGCGAACTATCAAATCGGTCAGTTGTTGGAAGCGATGCGGTCGTTGGAAAACCATTTCGCGGTCAACCCAAATGCACTGCATCAGCATATAGCGAGAATAATCGCGAATTACCCGCCCTTTGCCGGCGTTGTGCCATCGTGCGTTATGCAAATTATCCGATGGAGTTATCTGGCGGTGTTTCAGCGGCATTACACGCGGGCCGCGGATCTTCTGAATAGTGCCTCCCGACTGGCACCGAATGCCGGCAATCCGATGCTGGTAAGACTGGTAAACTATCAACAATCCAAGGTTCGTCAGTTAAAAAACACCTATAATCATTTGCGGGTACAGCGCCGGTTGCTCGTCAACCACCCCAATAACGCAAAAGCCAGCCGGCTGGTCGGCCTCTTTGATCGAATCATTGCCCGCACCGGGCCACAACGGAAGCATGCCGACCGCCTGCTGATGCGCAGTGGGAACGCTACCTTACGGTCTTTGGTAAAACTTGATGATTTGCCGGTACTTACTCCGCGCCAAAACCTGAAAGCCGGCGATCTGTGGTGGATTGTCGCCGCCGGTCAGCACGCGCGGTTTATGCATTTGGCGGTGCGTCGTCTGGCCAAGGATGATTACTGCTTTGCCATTGCGGGCATGAATAACCAGATAACCGGCATGTTGGCGCGGCATCAGGTGGAAGATTTGCCGCCTCTATTGGTGGATGCCATTCACGCGAACAAACGATTGCATCTGCGAATGTTCGACACCATCGCGGCCCCATGGAACCCGCTGGCGGCTCAAATAGCGGCCCAGCTAAAGCTATACAAACAATTGCCGGCCAAAGATGGAGATCGCCATGCCGCGGACCATCTTGTTGCCGGCGAATTTCTTTGCCTGATATCAGGCCATTTTCGCCAGGGTTTGCCTGAATTGGCTCAAGGTTCCGATCCTGATCTTGCCGGAGTGGCAAAGCGGGATTTAGCCAGGCCACAAACCAGGATCGCGGAACGCAAACTGGGTGACGCCTGGTGGAAGCTCCAATCGCGATTTACCGCGTTAATGCGCTGGAATATAGAGCGGCGAGCTATTTACTGGCTTCAACAGGCCGCCGCCGCCAGCCATGGTGCGAAAAAATCCGCACTTGAATCCCGCATTGCTCTCATGCGTCAGGTGCAACCATGACTCAAAAGATGCGAATCCGGCTATTTTCACCGGGCAAATCTTTTATTCCGCGGACGTTGGTTAAGGCGACCCTGACACGGCTGGTGGCCCTTTTATTCCTGTTGGCCTTTATTCCGCCGTGCAATGCCGCGACACCGCGGACCATTGCCAGGTTATGTCATTTGCCGAATGCCGCCACGCGACTGGCGATTAAGGCCGAACTTCTACGCAAGTATCATCGGCAATTCGGCCGCGCTTCAACGCCTGGCGAGACCTTATTCTGTAATGAACTTTACTACCGTTACGTCCTGAATGCGGTGGATGATCCCACGCGCGCCGTCGCATTATTCACAGCGCTGAAATATGCGGCGCGGTCCAACAGTACGGGATGGGTGTATACTATTTCTCTGAATCTGGCGCATTATGGCACGCGTGGCTATTTTCAGTTGCGCGTTTATGCGGCGGACATGACTCTAAAGGATTGTCCGCTGATTGCACAACCTGCCGGGGAAACTGCTTTTGTTCAGGACCTGATGAATCTGGCACAAAATGCCACCGTGCAAAATCATCCACATTTTGCACGGAGTATTTTAGATATTGCCCTTAAAGCCGCGATGCTCGCCAATGATTTAAACATGCGGAATCAGGTTACCCATCAGCTAAAGGATGCCAACAAATGGATTCTGGCATACCAGCGGATGTAAAAGGCTCGTTAAGTTCTGAAAAATTCGCCGCACAATGCCGCCGCCAACGCTGCCGTGGGTCTGTTCTATTATCTTCTGCCCACCAGTAAAGAGCAGGGGGCAAAAAGCGCGCCCTACCTTTTACGCAGTGACAATGCCGATTTGCGACGCCTCGGTACTCTGGAGCCAATGACGTATAACGATTCGTCACAGTTGTTTTCCGTGGCCAATATCCTCTGGAAGCTTGCCCCCATGCAGAAGCTTTCGCTTTACGCCGACACCATGCGCAACAATGCAATAAATGATGATACGAGCGGACTTTATAACCTGAAAACAACGGCTGCAAAACTGCTTGCCCGGGGGCATTTTAATGCGGTTGAAAAGCTGGTTGCCAATGGTCGCATGGTAGCTCCGCGATATCAACAAATGAACACGTATTCACTGGCCTTCGCGCTACCCCAATTGCCGCTTAATCTGGCGGCCGTGCAGGTGGAACTTGCCTCTTTGCAAAACCTGCATCGTCGCTATTTGCGTGCCAAAAAGAAACTCCTTAAAAAGCCCCATAACCGCAGCGCTAATCTGGCGGTGGGACGGTGGGTCTGCTTTGTGGAAAACCAATGGTCCAACGGCCTTGCCAACCTGGCGGCCGGCGGCCATGCCGCGGATGCATCGGCCGCGCGTCTGGATATCGCGGCACCGGAAAGTCCACAAAAACAGATCAGGTTGGGAAGCATGTGGCTAAATTCAGCCCGTCGCTTCAGGGGGCTGCCGCGTAAAAATCTGCTTGCCCATGCTGTTTATTGGTACAAAAAAGCGATTTCCGGCCTTCCATCAAATCAACAGGCTCGATTGCGGATGCGCATCACGGCAATTGAACATGCGATTGGCCAACTTTGAATATCTTGCGACCATTTTGAAGTAAAGAATGTTCCCGTATACACACGGGTATACAAGACACGAAACCGCGACGACGCGATGAAAATTCACCACGGAGAACGCAGATGGTGTCCGTAGCATGGGCATCCTGCCCATGGGCGCAGCATGAAGCAGACCGCAAGGACCGGTTCGCAGTTTGCATTTTGCATTTTGCGGGAGAGCGTGTGGATTTGAAATTTCAGATTTGAAATTTAAAAAAACGAGAAAGATCACCTGTTCGATTTTCTTGTATTGCGGTTGGTGGATGGGTATAAATGGCGTGTAGCAAATAGGTATGCCCGGTCCCTGGCTTGGTAACGCGGCGTGGTAACTTGTGTTCTGACTGGACAGTTAAATGGTCAGGAATGCTTATAAAACGGATGGGCCACTGGGGCCAGAGAGAACGCCTGCCGGTGCGTATTATATCCTTCAAGATTTGTTGGACCGCGCGGTGGCGCTGACCAATTCCGGCGGCTATATCGTGGAAGCATATGACACCGATGCGTACGGTAGGTAACACATTAATGTTTATCGAACCTGGCTCTGATGGTCGCTGGTTCACCGATGACGACGTACAATCCATCTACGGTGCGAATGAAATTATCTACTGTGGCTATCGCTACGCCGCCGAAACGCAAAATTACTACGTCCGCAATCGGACCTATAACCCCGCTCTTTTGCCGTCGGGTGCGCCGTCGGCACTTTGGCGAAAAATTCACCGCAGGGGACGTGGAGGCACGCAGAGGAACCGGTAGCGGCATGGGTCATTGAATGTCGGCTTGAAATTGGTTTGATTCCGGCTTGGTTCTGAGGTATTGGCTGCGGGAGCCGTGGGGAAATTGACAGGGGAAGATGGCATCAGGCGAAGGGCCAAGTTGGTTCATTGCCTCCG
>JAJZEY010000418.1 GCA_021805585.1 Planctomycetota bacterium | reverse complement strand
GGGCGCATCATGTCGGCCAGAAGATCAAGTGCGGATGGCAGGAATTCGGGCAGGATATGTGCCCAGTAACAGGTTACCTCATTGCTGGTAAAGGCGTTGTTGCGGGCACCCATGGCGTCAAATTCCCTGTTTACCTCGGCTGCGGTCCGCCGGGCGGTACCTTTGAACATCATGTGTTCCAAAAAGTGTGAAACGCCGTTGACCTGAGCCGATTCATCGCGTGAACCGGTTTTCACCATGAATCCGATGGCGGTGCTTTGGGCATGGGGGTGAATTTCCGCAATTACATCCAGACCATTGGCAAGCGTGGCATGCTTGAAACTGACCATGAAAACTCCATTAAACAGAAAAGCTGGGATCCAACCAAGGCGATGATTCGCAAAACAGCGGCTCCGGAACTAGCCGGTGGCAAAAGTGTCCGGCACGTTTATTTTACCGGGTCCTATGGTCACAACCGTGATCGCTCCCGGCGGGTTGGCCGCAAGAAAATCATTGATATCGGCAAGGCTGACCGCTTCAATGGCGGATCGCAATTCATCCAGTGTGCGGGTGCGCCCGTAATAATGGTAATCGGCGGCAATGGCACCGGCGCGCGATGCGGAGCTTTCTCCCTGCATGATCACACGGCTTTTCATGCCGATGCGCGTTCGTTCAAGCTCGTCGGCGGTCACACCACGCTGGAGGCGGTGAAGTTCCACAAGGAACGAATCCAGCGTTTTTTGAGCGCGCTCGGGAACAGTTCCGGCATACCCGACCACCACACCCGGTCCCGGCTTTTTCAGGCTCATATAGCCGGCGTGCACGGCATAACACAGTCCCTGTTTCTCGCGAATTTCAGAGAAAAGTCTTGCCCCCATGCCGCCACTCAGGACGCCCACCGCCATCTGGGCCAGCAGGCTGCGCGGATCACTTTCACAAACGGTGTCATAGGCCAGACCGATCTGCACCTGATTGGTCTGTTGATCAAGGTGCTCCATGCCGCGAGGTGCGGCGCGAGCCTCCGGGTGAAGGGGTGGTTGCGCTTGCCAGGCGGAAAAGTGATTTTCCACCTGGTCACGCACTTTGTGAAAATCAATATCCCCGGCCACGGATAAAATAGCCCCTTGCGGGTTAAAGCGGCGCTGATAATCCTGTCGCAACGCGTTGGGGCCAAGGGCCGCAAGATGTTCGCGGCGACCGACCACCGCGCGCCCGAAGGGTTCAGGCAGATGGCGGGCGCGCAACATTAAATTCAATTTCTGTGAAGGTTCATCTTCAATGGCGTCTATCTGCTGCATAGCCAGGTCGCGAGCCGGCGAAAACCCGGCTTCCGGCAACGCGGGCCGCCGCACAATATCCGCGTAAACTTCTAATGCCGCGGGCAAATTCCGCGACAACATGGAGGCACTGAATCGCATGAATACCGTTTCAGCCCCGCAAGATCGTTGGATACCAAGTGAATCCAGATAATCGGTAAGGGCGCGGTTGTCGCGACCGCCGGCACCCCGCATGATCCAATCCGCCAGAATATTGGAACTGCCCAAAGCGTCGGCCGGATCGGTCGAGGCACCGGCTGGCACCAGAAGTACCATGGCCGCCGAACGCACGGATTCAACTTTCTCCGCGACAAGCGTCAAGCCATTGGCGAGCTGATGGAAATATTGCGTGGCCCTGTTTTCCACGCGATGGGGCGGCGGGATAAATGGAATACTGGACAAAATAAACCTCCTGCAAACAGGTTCGTAAGCCACAGCCGGGGTCATGCGCCATCAGCGGGCCGGCGGGCAGCAGTATCATAGTGCGGTTTGGGCCTGAAGGAAAAGCGGCCGGGCGAAACGCACCGCCGCATCGGTCGGCTCATTCACCCCACAGCCGTTCCACCGCGGTGGAAGGGCGTGCGATGCCATAGGTTCGACGGAATTTCCGCGAGGCAATCGCGGCTTAACCATCAGCCACGTGGGTTGGCAACAAGTTGGATCAAGGCCCAATGGGTCAATCGTCCTGATCCGTCTGACTTACCGGCTCGGCCGGAACAAATTGTGCCGCCTTACCGGGCCGAACATCCAGCCGTTGAACATGGTCCATCAGGAACTCAATCCGCGGGACAATATGAAGCCCTTCAATCGCCTTGGCAAGCTGCCGGGCGGCCCAACCTACATACGTTCGCCGTGACACATGGGAAATCAGCACGAGTTCATTTTGCAATTGCGGCAGGACTTCGACCAAGTCGTGCATATGCATGTGCTGGCCGACGGTGGCCCGTTTGCGATGGCCCTGTTCAAAAAAAGTGCATTCCGTGATCAGCACACGTGCGTCGCGCACGCCATCCTGAAGAAGCGTTTCACCCATGCTTGTATCGCCGGTGTAGGCCACCAGCGGGACATCAAGCGTGTAGGTGATTTTCTCGCCGCGGGCCTTCATGTCGCGCAAAATATGCCCCGGAAGGTTTTGTGCGGCCAATTCAGGTTTGAGCTTCTCCCGACGGTCAATAAGCGTAAAGCCAAGGGATGCGACCGTGTGCCGCGTGGCAAAGGCGCGTGCAATCAGGCCGCGGCGAAGTTCAAATTCGTCTCCCGGCTGCATGGGAACCAGCCGATGCTCGGTGACTTTGCCTTCCAGAGCCGCCCAGGCCCGAATAATTCCGGAAAGTCCATCGGCGATGGGCTTGGGGCAAAGAATCGTGCCGGGAATCATGCCTTGAAAAAAACGCTGGGAAAGGTAATACACAATTCCGGCGCTATGGTCGATATGACCATGGGAAAGCAGGCAAAAATCACTCGTCAGCATAGGACGCGGGCATTTGCCAATATCAAATACCACGTTGAGTTCAGGGACCTGAATCGCGGTTTCTTCTCCGGCAACGCTGTAGCCAAGCAGATGAAAATAGGGCGTTTTAACAATCGCCATCGGGGGAAGAAGCGGCGCTTCACGCAGGGGGGCGTTGCCGGTAAGGGTTCGCGGTCTGGGCTGATTGTCTTCCGGTGGGGAGATTTTCTTCTCGTTTTCCATAACCGGAAAATTTAACCGAAATGGCGGCGGTTAGACAGTCTGTCACCGCGGCGATTGCGAATCCGCCGGTGCATGAATGGGTGGGATCCGGCGCGATGCGATTTTTTCAAACAGGTCCATCAACGTCCTTGCCGACCGTGCCCATGAATAAAGTGCGGTACGGGCCAACGCCCGACTGCGAAGCTGTCTGCGGTATTCCGCATCCTGAATCAGGGCCAGAATGGATTCGGTGATCATCCGCACGTCATCATGGGAGAAATAAACCACTGAATTTCCCGCCAGGTCCTCCAGAGATCGCATGTGGCTGCATGCCACGGCCGACCCGCAGGCCATGGCCTCAAGAACGGAAAGCCCGAATCCTTCGAAGCTCGACCCGCAGCAGGTCAGCTCGGCATTGCGGTAAAGTTCGGCGAGTTCACTGTCATCAGGGGATTCAATGAAGGTCACGCATTCTTGAAACCCCTGTGCCATAACCTTTTGATGAACCGGCGTTTGAGACCATGGGTTTCTTCCCGCAAGCACAAGCCGCAGTCCCGGTTCGGTCCGCCAGACGCCCCGCATAGCCTCCCAGATTCGCGCGTAGTTCCTGCGGGGAATATCCGCCCCGACTACCAGTACGTAGCGCCCCAGCGGACCGCAAAGGTCGTCAAGGCGCTGACGCGCAGCCGGATCATGTGCCGGATTGAAAACGGGATTTAAGCCATTGGAAACCACATGAACCTGCTGACGCGGCGGATGATACAGACTGATAATGTCGTCCATGGTGCGAAGGGAAACGGTTATGGTACAGGCCGCCTTTTTTACCGCCTGACGGTATATGCGGCGGTCTTCGGTGGCCGCGGGCAAAGAACGCACCGCAGGATCAAGTTCACACGACAAGTCGTGGATCGTATGGCAGATCGGTGCGGCGGGAAGTTCGGAAAACGCGGAAATATCCGGGGAAAAACTGTGGTACACATTGGCGGCATCTGCCGCACCATGGGATAATCCTGAAAGAAATGGCAGCCGCGTGGCCTCATGTTTCAGCCATCCACGGGTGCTGGGCCGAAAGAAACGAATTGAAAATCCGGGATTCAACCCTTGCACAAAGTCCAGGTCACATGCCGGATCATCAACGGTTTGCTGATTAATCAGCAGTATGAATTTATGCCCCACTTGCTGTTGCGACCATTCACGTACAATATTTCGAGCATGCTGCTGAACGCCGCTGATATTGCGGGTCACCAGTGGGGTTGCGTCCAGCATAATAATCACACAAAACTCCTTCTATCAGGAACACCTCCGCTGATTATACGCGGCGAATAACCGCCGTGTGGATTGAGGGTCTGCCAATTTTTCCGGCGCGGTGCGGCTTTTCGTTTTTACAGCCCGCATTTTTTTTACGCCAACGCCACTTCAGGTAATCCAACATGGCCTGACGCCCGATTTATTGGCACCCCGTGGATTGATTCGGCAATTCGCGCACTTGCCGAAGACCGCTGCGGAGGGCATACTATCTAAATAGACTTAACAAAATCCATGGCGACGGATTAACCGTCGGCAAGCGGAAGCACCATCCCGGAGGTTTGAAACTTTATGGAACGATTTACGATCAGATCAGGCCATTGGCAGTTCGTTCTGACTATTGCGATCCTGTTGGCTCTTACCGCTTCGGCACGCGGTTCGACCCATGCGACAAGCAAACAGGTCATCGCGGCCATTCGCAAGGGCGTCGGCTTTCTGCTGGCTCAAGAACAGCCCAAAACCATGTGGGAAGAGGGCATCCATGGTTCCAACAGCAACGGAGTAGTTGCACAAGAAAATGGCGGGGAATCCGCATTGGTTCTTGAATCGTTGCTGTATGTCCAGCAAAGTCTTCATTTGCGGAGACTTAATTTATTCAAACCGAAAATGCAGGCGGCCATTAAATATGTCGTCAAGCTGCGCAGCCACTGCACCTACGTTTCGGCCTTTCAGGCCGGTGCTATGGATTTTCTTCCGCAAAAGCGGAATTGGCATGTGCGAACCACACTTTTTTACGACCGTGGCTTCCTTTTAGGCTCGGCCCATGAGGATGGCGGATTCACTTATGCTTTTTATCCGGCCAAGCCAAAGGGTTTTCCGCGCTCAGGCGGAGACTGGGATAATTCCAACACCCAGAATGGCGTCCTGGGAATTTGGGCGTGTCAACATGGGGGCATCCCCATTCCGCGGGGGTTCTGGTACAAGGAATCCAGGCATTGGCGTGGTTGCCAGTATGGCGATGGCGAATGGGGGTATTGGGGCGTTAAGGGGCAGCCCACCAAGCCTACCGCACGCGCGCAGACCTTCACCCCGGCCGGACTGGCCAGCCTGCTAATGGCCGATGAATTCATGCAGGTCGGTGAAACTGTGGTGCGGCCAAAACCCGACCACGCGGTTTCCATGGCCGTGCGCTGGATGAATGCGAATTTCAGCCCAACGAACCAGAGTACTTATTCCATGTACAGCGTGCTGCGCGCGGGACTTGCGACCGGCATTAAAATTTTCAACAAGCACAACTGGTATCAGGATTTTGCCGATCAGCTCGTTGAGAATCAATCGCCGGATGGAAGCTGGCGACCGGATTTCTATCAGGCAAGTTCCAATACGGCGACCGCCTACGCACTGCTGATACTGACCCGCGGCCTGAATCCGGTATTCATGAACAAGCTTGAATATGGCAAGCATTACCTGGGCAAATGGAACTCCCGTCAATGGGATGTCGCAAGCTTGACGGCTTCGGTCAGTCGCGGCACCGGCGTGGCGCTGAACTGGCAGGTGGTGAAACTAAGTTCACCGGTAAAACAATGGCTGGATTCACCAATCCTGTTTCTTAGCGGTTATGTGGATCCGAAATTCACTCCGCAACAGATCGCTAAATTCAGCGCATTTACCGATGCCGGCGGAATTATTTTCTGCACCTGCAATCAGGCGTCGCTTGGTTTTAAAAACGCCATGATTCAGGATGGACAACTGGCTTCCGGCGGTCATTACGAATTCCACACGCTATCTTCAAAAAGTCCGATTTACACCATCGAACCATGGGCCAATTTCCATGTGCCTTTGCTTGGGCTTTCCAATGGAGTGCGATACACCTGGATCATCTGCCCGACCGACCTGGGGGAAATATGGCAGCGTCACGCCATGAAGCACAAAACAGCCTGGGAGCTGCCGGAAAATCTTTATCTGTACGCCACCGGCAAAGGGTATATCGCCGATCGGCTCCAATCGGTT
>JAJZEY010000070.1 GCA_021805585.1 Planctomycetota bacterium | reverse complement strand
AGAGGCTGTTTTGCCCTGTTCAGGATTTTTCCGCACGCGATTGATCGCCTGCGGAGTTATGCTGGAGCTTTTCATGCCGTATACCATTGAAAAAGGCGCGTCCATGCTTATGGACAACCCGATGACAACGCCACAACTCTCCAGCGATTCGAATTTATGGACGCTGAATTTCGGCCCCCAGCATCCGGCCACGCACACGGTCATTCGACTGGTGATGGAAATTGATGGCGAACGTGTGGTGCGGGTGGTGCCCGTTATCGGCTACCTGCACACCGGTTTTGAAAAAAGCGCCGAAGTTCTGGATTACAATCAGTACATCACCATTGTCAATCGCATGGACTACCTTGCCCCGATGGGCAACGAAATTGCCTGGATCAACGCGTGCGAAACCCTTTTCGCGGTGGACCCGACTCCGCGTTGCAAGGTATACCGGACGATCCTTGGAGAACTTGCCCGAATCCAAAGCCATCTGCTTTGCGTTGGCGCAGCGGCACTGGACTTGGGCGGGTTTACCGCGTTTCTTTTCGGGTTCAATGAACGCGAGATGATCTACGACATTATGGAATATGTCACCGGTGCCCGCTTTCATACAAGCTGGAACCGCATAGGCGGGGCCTTTAAAGATGCCGATGACAATATTTTCCGTCCTATGGTAAAAAATTTCGTCAACGAAACGCTGCCCCGCGCCATTGACGATATTGAAAAGCTTCTCAACCGCCTGCGCATATTCATTGACCGCACCGCCGGTATCGGCACCATCAGCCGCGAAGAAGCTTTAAACTGGAGCCTCAGCGGTCCGCTGGCACGCGCCAGCGGCGTTATGCGGGACGTGCGAAAAGATGCCCCCTATCTGTGCTTTAAGGACAACTGGGACGGCCAAGGCACACCCGCCGTTGATTTCAAAGTTCCGATTATGAAAACCGGTGATGTGCTGGCACGTTACCTTGTACGCCTTGAAGAAATGAAGCAGTCCTCCAACATTATTCGGCAGCTCATTGACAATATTCCCGGCGGATCGCTGAACGTCAGCCCCGAAGGCAAAGAAGTTTTACCGCCAAAATCGCAGGTTTACGGCAGCATTGAAGGCCTGATTCACCACTTTGAACTGGTCATGACCAACCGCGGATTTCAAACGCCGGTCGGCGAAGTTTACGGCTGCTGCGAAACCGCCAATGGGGAGCTTGGCTATTACCTGGTTAGTGATGGCGGAAAAAACCCGTGGCGAGCGCGAACGCGCCCGCCCTCGTTTATACATCTTTCCGTGCTGCCCAAAATGATGGAAGGCCACATGATTTCCGACGTGGTGGCCGTACTGGGCAGTTTGAATATTATTGCCGCCGAACTCGACCGGTAATCGTCAGGTAAACTGGCGGTTCGGCCGCCCCGGCGGCGCGACGTTTGGAACGCCGCCCCTGGAATACGGTTTTTGAAGGAAGCAGAAAAGGATCACCATGGCCTGGATAGTTGAAGATCGCCTGAAACCCTATCAGTCTAGACGCGCGGAACCGTATCTGACGCCAGAAATAAAAAAACTGGTGACGGAAAAATATTTCCCGCGTTATCCCACCAAACAGGCCGCATTGCTGCCCCTGTTTCATATCATTATGCATGAATACGGCTATATCACGGAACAGGCTATTGATGAAGCCGCGGAATTTCTGGAAATTACCCGCGCCCAGGTACAGGACGCCGTAACGTTCTACGAAGAATTCCGCCTGACCCCGTCCGGCAAATATGTGGTGAATGTCTGTCGATCTATTGCCTGCGAGCTTTGCGGCCATACGGATATCGTGGAAAAAATCCGCCAGGTGTTCGGAATTGATCCCGGCGAAACCACGGAAGACCACCAGATTACCCTGTTTGAAGTTGAATGCCTTGGTGCCTGCGAACAGGCCCCCTGCGCCCTGGTCAATGAAGACCTTCATGGTTGTTTGAAACCTGATACCTTCGTACGCCACCTTCAGCAGTTGCCCGCCGAAGCCGCGCACAGTGGTGGTAACGGGGGTAATGGCGGCAACGGGCAACGGCATTAACCCAATCCGCGACCGGTCGCGGACAGGACTTTATAACGGCCTGCTGCCGTTGAATTTTTAAGAGGTTTTTCCATGGCATTTGCGGGTCCCGTTCTTCTGAAGCGCATTCCTGATGATCCGGCGAAGCGTCGTCTGATTCGCTACTCCGATTATTGCGCCACCGGCGGCTATGAGGCACTGAAAAAATCCTGGACCACCCCGCCCGAAGACCTTATTAAGCTGGTGGTGGAATCCGGCCTGCGGGGCCGCGGCGGTGCCGGCTTTCCCTGCGGCACCAAATGGACCTTTCTACCCAAAGACCTTCACCCGCGTTACCTGGCGGTAAATTTTGACGAATCCGAACCGGGTACTTTTAAGGACCGCTATTTAACCGACTACGATCCACACATTCTGCTGGAAGGCATCGCCATTGCCGCCTATGCCAATCGTATTACCACCAGCTATATTTTCATTCGGGGTGAATACCACCTGGAAGCCAAAATTCTGGAAGAAGCCCTGGTAGAAGCCTACGCCAACGGCATATTCGGGAAAAAACTGCCGGGAACTGATATTGTCCATAACTGTTACGTACATCGCGGTGCCGGCGCGTACATCTGCGGAGAAGAAACGGGATTGCTGGAAGCCCTGGAGGGCAAACGCGGATGGCCGCGAATTAAGCCGCCGTTCCCCGCGGTGGCCGGCGCATTTGCCAAGCCCACGATTATTAACAACGTTGAAACCCTGGCCTGCCTGCCGGACATTGTTTTAAAGGGTGCCGCCTGGTTTAAGGGCATGGGCACGCCAAGCTCCGCCGGCCCCAAGCTTTTTGGCATCAGCGGGCATATTCACAAGCCCGGCGTATATGAAGACGAACTGGGCATTAAAATGTCCACCCTTATTGAAAAGTACGCCGGCGGAGTGAAGGGAAAATACCGTGCGGCAATTCCCGGCGGCGTATCGATGGGCATTCTGGGTACCGACCAGTGGGATGCGGAGCTTGATTTTGACATTGGCCGCAAGTACAACGTGTTGGGCTTGGGAACCGCAGGCGTCATAGTCATGAACGACACCACGGACCTGGTACTGATGCTGCGGAATATTGTCCGCTTTTTTGCTTATGAAAGCTGCGGCCAATGCACCCCCTGCCGGGAGGGTACGGCCTGGATGCATAAAATGCTTAACCGCATCGTGGCCGGGTTCGGTCGCCCGCGAGATTTTGATTTACTTATGGAAGTCGGCTTGAGCATGGGTTCCATGCCCGGCACGACCATTTGCGGACTGGCGGACGGTGCCAATTGGGCCGTTAAAACCTTCCTGCAAAAGTTCCCGGACGACTTTAAGTCCCGACTGAAGCCCGAACAGGTGCGCGGCATCACGCTGACGCCGGCGGGAGCGACGGTATAAATTTCGGCGCGAGATCGGCGGGCTTTGGTCCTGCACCAAAAGCCCCTCCGCAGGCCGCCACCACGATGTCATCAAGAAGGAACCGACAATGCCCACAATGGAAGTAGATGGAAAACAAGTGGCCTGGGAAGGCCGCAAAATGATTCTTCAGGCCTGCAATGATGCCGGCGTGGAACTGCCGCAATATTGTTACCACGAAGGTCTTTCAATTGTGGCTTCCTGCCGCATATGTCTGGTGGAAATTGAATCACCGGACCCCAAGGACCCCGCCAAGCTGGTCAAAGTTCCCAAGCTCGTGCCTAGCTGCCAGACCCCCGCGGTCAATGGCATGAAGGTGCACAGCAAATCGCCTAAGTCCGTGGCCAATCAAAAGGCGGTCATGGAATTTCTGCTTATTAACCATCCCCTGGACTGCCCGGTCTGCGATCAGGCGGGCGAATGCTATCTTCAGGATTACAGCTTTAAATATGGCCGCGCTGAAAGCCGTTTTGATGAAGACAAAGCCAAAAAGCCCAAAAAAGATATCGGCAAGCATGTGGTCCTGTATTCCGACCGTTGCATCATGTGCACACGCTGCGTTCGTTTCACGCGTGAGATTTCCGGCACGGGCGAACTTGGTGTCTTCGGCCGCGGCCACAAGGAGCAGATTGACGTTTTCCAGGGCAAATCACTGGATAATCCCCTTTCCGCCAACGTCATTGATATCTGCCCGGTCGGCGCTTTACTGGACAAAGATTTTCTTTTCACGCAGCGTGTCTGGTTTCTTAAGTCCACTCCCAGTATTTCCCCATTTTCCAGCGGTGGCGAAAATATTTTTATCGAACATAATCAGGGCCGCATTTACCGCATCAAGCCGCGATTTAATAAGGATATTAATAAATGGTGGATTTCCGATGATATCCGCTACGGATGGGATTTCGTTCATAATAACCGGCTGCAAACTATTTCCGCAGCCGACGCTCCGGATGGGCTAAGCTGGCAACAGGGACTCGACCGGCTGGAACGGTCATTCAAAAAAGCTGTTGCCGAAAAGGGGCAAGGTTCGACCCTTCTTATGCTAAGCCCGTTTGACTCCACTGAAGAAATGTTCCTGGCCGCAACCTGGGCAAGGAAAATGGACCCCGGCTGTGCGCTGGGCCTGAATTTGTCCAAAATTGATGGCCAGGACCAGATATTCACCAACCCTGCCACTGGCGCGGTCACCTACACCATTCGCGCGGATAAATCGCCTAATCGCCTCGGTGCGGAAAACGTCCGCGCTCACTTTGGCGGCAATTCGCTGATGTTCAGGTATCTTTCGTCGAAAATTTCCTCCGGTGACATTCAGGCCGCGCTGGTCTGTGCCGACCCGATTGGCCATAACGACGCCGATTTATCCAGCTATTTCCAGCCTATGAAAAATGTTACCGTCCTGTCCAGCCGTCCCGATGGCCTGGCCGGAAAGGCTTCGCTCTGCCTGCCCATTTGCACCTGGGCGGAAAAGGCCGGTGTATTTGAAAATTGCCAGGGAGCCATTCAGCCGTTTGTGCAGGCTATTCAGCCGCTGGAAGGGTCACGTTCCACCGGGTCCATATTTTGGGAACTCCTCGGCCTGGCCGGCCAATACGATCCTGCCGCCGTCCGCCGCATGATGGCCGACGCCGGCAAACCACAGTACGGCCAGATTACGCCGCCGGCACGCCAGGAAAAAGTGGAACTGATGCAGTTCGCCGAATTGTAAGCGATCCCGGATATCTTATGCCATAGCGGGGCCATCCGCATGATTTTGCCTGCATAGCCGGCGGAATCGGCTCCTGGCTGGCAAGCTTTCCGGGGCCGCCCGGATTCGCCGGGCTCACCTGTGGCAACGGGGCTTTTATGAAATTCATGCCCGCATTTTTGGTTATCCTGCTGCTGGCCGCTTATTTTGGGCGTGCCTGTGCGGTTTCCACACCGCCGCGGGCGGCTCGTTCCGTGCATCTGTTTTATCAGGCCCCTTTGGGAAATATTTTCTTTAATACGCTGCGTGTCGAACAATCACAGCCGGGAAGTTACTTTCAGGTGTGCGGGTTCAGTCAGGGCTATTTTGGTCTGCAGGAACTGGCCGACAAAAAACATGTCCTTATTTTTTCCACTTGGGATTCTGATCACCAACCGGTGCGGGTCATCAGTTTCGCGCCGGATGTTCATGTCACACGCTTTGGCGGCGAAGGTACCGGTGCCCATATTTTGTACCGCTACTCCTGGCGCATGGGCATCGCCTATCGCTTTGCGGTTGTTTCGCGGCGTATCGGACGCCGTACGGCCTATGCCGCATGGTTTTACCAACCCGGAAAAAAAATCTGGAAGCACCTGGTCACGTTGGGCACGGTTGCCGGCAAGTCAGCCGGGCTGATTCATGGATATTACGCGTTTATTGAAGATTTTCGTCGCAATACGCGCAGCGCCCGACAAGTGCGGCGGGCCTTGTATGGGCCTGGCTGGATACGCGAAGCCGACGGCCAATGGCGGGCGCTTACCCGCGCGGTTTTTACCACTTCCAATGCCCCATGGGAAGCAAAAAAAACCGTGGACGCGGGCGTCATCAAACAACAGTTCTATCTGCAAACCGGCGGAAACACGCACATGCACTCGGCTCCCGGCACCCATCTTAAAATAGCCGATTATTCGCACACACCCCCGCTAATAGTTGAAAAACTTTTGACCGCCCTGTCCCGGCAAAAAAAGACCCGCGCTATTGAACACCGGCAGTGACGCGGGCAAAGGTGCCTTGATTGAAACATTAATGCCCCGTCCAGCCTGCACATCAGGATTGACACGAGCACGGGCATCCT
>JAJZEY010000532.1 GCA_021805585.1 Planctomycetota bacterium | reverse complement strand
TTAACCGCCCGTTGCGGTGAGCAACTCGATGGCCAAATATTTGGAAATCCGCAAACAACCACATATACAACCTATGTATGGGCGTATGAATGGTAACCCTTGGCGCAATTCATCGTGCGTTACCAGGGTGCCGCATCGAATGCAAAATCTATAACGTTCGGTTTTGGCGTTTCATGTTTGCGACACAATGAATCGGTCCCGGTCTGTTGCGAACGGTGGCCTAACCTGCCTTAAGCGCGATCTTTGGGCCGATGCCGACGATCGCCAAAACCCACGGTCCCCTGGCCCGCGCCGGCGACAAGCCACATTCGGCGTCGCGGCGGCTCAATAAGTAGACGGCCCCCCGGTTTTCGCCGCTGATTCCTTGCATCTGGCCTGTTTGCGCCTAATTAATCCTGATTTACCGACTTGACGGAGCACTAGCGTGGACGTTTCTTTTTCATGAAACCCCCGATTCTTTCCACAGAAGGTATGCCTGCCGCATCCTGCCCGGTATATGCTTCCTGAACCATGTACGCTCCCAACAAATCCCAGCTTTTGAAGAAGCCGTCATTTTGGCCGCGCCCCGTATCCGGGTTATAGGTTTCATGCATGCCGCCGGTTGTTTTTATATCGCGCAACAGGGTGCCCGCCGTTTCCCGTGCCAAAAGCCGCGCTTGAGACGTGTAGCCGTAATTCATTAAGCCATGCATGACTATGTAGTCGGTTACTATCCAGATCGGTCCCTGCCAATAACCATGAACTGGGTGGTAAAACGGACTTTGCGGCGCAAGGCTGCGTATTCCAAAAGATGTCCAGAACTCGCCCGGATTGAGCACATAGCGCGTCATCATAATTTGCGCTTGCCGCTTAGTGGCTACATGCGCCCAAAGCGGCATCAGATTCGTCCATTCCGGTACACGGATAAATTTGCCGGTGCGGCTGTCCCGATTGTAAAATGTGCCGGCATTGTTGTCCCAGAGCCGCGTCTGAATCAGCGTTTTGAGCTTCGCGGCATGTTGCTGATATCGCCGAACATCGGCGGGCTTTCCCAGCAGACTGGCCAGATCGGCCATTGCAAGATATTCACGGTAAATATAACAAGCCAGATCCACGCCTTCCGTGCGGTCCGCCGGTACACTGATAACAGCCGCGCTGTCGTCAACACCGCTTTCCACACCGTCAAACCATGTAAACAGCCCGTCGGGCGATCGTCGGACGTGTCGCCAATACCACAGCGTATCGGCAAGACGCGGGTAATATGGCTTTAGCCATGCCGTGCTGTGTAACGTGAGACTTGCCCGGAGTGCCATTTGTGCAAGAAATGGCTTGCACATTTCCGGTAATGCCCACATATGCCGCCCGGCGACGATGCGCGGAGTATAGCCACGGTAAGACCAGTGGCCGTCGGTAAAATGAAGAAAATCCTTCACCGAGTCGGCCAGGCTTTTTCCCCGATTGGCGTAACTTAGAGCCACCCCCATAAAGTAAGTGTCCCAATCGAAAAGCTGGAAATAAGCGGCACCTGGAATAAGGTACTTGTGATGCAACTGACCGTTGGGTTTTCGCACGATCTGTTTCCACCAGCCGGCTTTGGCGATGGCGCTCTGAAGTCGATTTTGCAGCGCGAAGGCGGCCGACCGGCCGCTCGGAAAATCAGAAGGACCGCTTGCCGCCGTCCGAACCGTTCCGGCGGCACAGGCAATCGAGTTTCGCCGGGCTGCGCCGCCGGCGGCCATTAATATTGCAAGCAGCCCGGGTACGACCCGAATTAATTTTCGCTTCACGTTGATTCTCTAAATTTCGAACTGATATTGCAATACCCGTTGACCGCCTGACATCAGCCCTGACTATCCGCCAAGTGTACCCCCGGCGCAAGAAAAAAGGCAAATCAATTGGCGAAACCAAAAGCCTCGGGTCCTCCCGGTGGATGAATCGGATCTGGCACGGCACAGAATAGTGTTAAACGCACGATGACCAGGGCGATGCATTGATCCGCACCGACGCTCACGGGCGGCACCATGGGTCACGTGTTATCACGCGATGAATCGGGGCAACGGCCGTTGGAGGAAGTAACCGGCCAGCAGCGTATAAGAAGGCCAACAGGATTGGATCGCACCCTGCGCGGTATGGCCACATTGTTTTCAGATATACGTTTTTGGGACGTCGTCTGCGGATTGGCCATGGGGGCAAATTCGCTTTTCCGCCGTCGGATGGCACTTTTGATTCCAATGGCTTTTCCGGGTGGGGGGGTATCGCGATGGGGGCGGACGAGAGCCCGCGAATTCCCCGCGTCCGGGCCTATTTGCATTTCCGGCTTCCAAAGGCTATTATCAGTTAATCCGGATTAAAGGATGAATGCTATGCACATCACCGATATCTTCCAGCGCGACCAAACCACTTTCTCATTTGAATTTTTTCCGCCCAAAAATGACCAGGTGGCCGAAACGCTCTTCGCTCATATCGCCCAGCTTGAATCCCTTAAACCGTCGTTTGTATCCGTGACCTACGGTGCCGGCGGGTCCACCCGCGAACTGACCCACGCCCTGGTGCTTAAAATAAAACAACGCACCAGCCTCGACCCCGTGCCGCATCTGACCTGTGTCTGCCACAGCCAGGCCGAAGTTGCCGATATTCTGGCCCGTTATGCCCAGGCCGGCGTGGGAAACATTCTGGCCCTTGGCGGCGATGCCCCGAAAAATTTAACCGGCTACCGGCATGAAGATGACGCCTTCCAACATGCCGCCGACTTAGTTGCGTTTATCCGTCAATTTAATATGCGCTACGCCAGCGACCATCCGGGTGCCGACCCGCGCGGCTTCGGCATAGGCGTGGCCGGTTTTCCGGAAGGCCATCCTTCCACACCCAACCGCCTGCGCGAAATGGATTATCTCAAAGCCAAGGTGGATGCAGGTGCGGACTATATCTGCACGCAGCTTTTCTTTGATAACCACGATTTTTACGACTTCCGCGAACGCTGCATTCTCGCGGGTATCAAGGTACCGATTATCGCCGGCATTATGCCCATTACGTCCGCCAGCGGCATGACGCGAATGGCCGAGCTGGCGCTGGGTGCCCATTACCCGGCAAATCTGTTACGCGCCATTCAACGCTGCGGTAACGACCCCGACGCGGTGAAACGTGTCGGCGTGCATTGGGCCACCGAACAATGCCGTGATCTCCTGGACCATGATGTCCGCGGGCTGCATTTTTATACCCTTAACCACTCGGACGCCACATTGGCCATTTACCGCAATCTTGGCGTGACCGACAGCGGCAGCCTGCGCCGCTAAAGCGTGCCGACCCAATATCACATGGCCGGAATCGGAACATTTCGCCGCAACCATGAGCCGTGATCCCCCCCCGGCAGGCCCTTATTTTTTCGCCCGCACCGGCGGCACGGGGTCCACGCCACCGCGGAAAAACGGATTGCATCGCCCAATTCGCCGACAGGCCAGGAACGAACCGTAAAACGGGCCATGACGCTTGATCGCCTCTATGGCGTAATGGCTGCACGTCGGCCAATGGCGGCACTGCCCGCCGATCAACGGAGAAAGCGTAATCTGATAAACCTTTATCGGAAAAATAATCAACTGCTTAAGCGACGCATACAGCAACTGATCCAGTTGGTCTATTAACGGGGCAATGCGGCTGCGCGTCATTGGTTCGTCCGTCGTTGCGGCCGGGTGCCGGCCCTGAAGTGAAAGCTGTTTTCGGTTATCCGGGTTATCCCGATTATTCTGGTTATCCATATTCGCACGGCTCCATCATAACAGCAGTGTACGCAGGCGCTGCTGATATTCCAAAACGGTCAGCATTTTATGTGGCCGAATAACCAGCAGAATATCCAGTCCGGACGGAAAGTCATGCTGTGCCAGACGATACCCCTCCCGAATCCGCCGCCGGATCGCATTGCGCTGCACGGCATTGCCGCACTTTCGCCCCATGGAAACCGCCAGGCGCGATGGGGCATTGTCCATTCGGCGAACCAGGCAGGCCATGATCGGATGATGATGCCGCCGCTGACCAGTTTTATAGGCGCTGTCGATACGGGTTTTGCCTTTTAATCGCTGTCTGGCGGAAAAATTCAACGGCAACCCCGTCGCCCTTGTGGGTTGCGATGTATCGGATGGCTTGGCGGTTGGAATCGAATCTTTCATAAAATTGTACTGGCTTCCGACGAATTTACGGTGGCCTGTGCAAGCCGTTCAAAAGGCATTGGCGATGGCCACGGTTTGCATATAAATCGCACTATTTAAGCAAACTATTAAAGAGCGCCGGAATGATGCATGGCCACAATCCAATCCGGCGTTTCGGCCAGATATGCTTCAAGCTGCCTGGCGCGGAACCGGTAATAAAGCGCGGTCAGCCCGCATTCCAGCAGACCGCCCACAAAAACGCTTCCATACGCGGCGTAGGCCACCAGATGAAATGTGGAATTCAGCATCGGCGACGAAGCCGTTCCGGCACCACCCACCAATTGGCTTATGCCTGTGGTGGTTTGGCCAAGCTGCTTATCGTCCCAGCCCAGTTTCACCTGCAGCATCCACCACGCACTGATCACCATAAACATCGCCCCCAGTGCCAATTGATTTATGCACAAGGTTTTAAGTACCTGTGGATTCAGCCGCCGAATGCGAGCTTCTCCCATTCCTTCCAATACGCCGGCCACCGTCATCCAAAGCCCCATCACCAGGCCGGTCAGGCTGAATCCTCCAAAAAATGCCAGCATGATGGTCGGCACGCCCATCAGCACCAAACCAATCATTTGTCGGTGCGCCACATGGGCCGCCCGCAGAACCGCGTTGGAGCGCAGGCGAGCCTCGCCGATAAGCGCATGATGTTCCGCTGTCAGCGGTCCGCCTTCAGGCCCCATCAGCGGTTTATCTTTCTGAAAAAATGAAAACAATGCCATGCACACACTCTTTCTTGTTGTACTTTACCGGAATTAAGGCTTGCAGGGTAGTTTTCCGGACATTTTTGCGCAGGACGGGTGGTTGGCCAATGTCATCAGACAGCCACGATTTGGCCCCTGACGACACTGCCGGACTCAGACGTCTAGCGGCTATAAAAATATTTCCGAATCGCAGCCTGGCCCTCCTTCAATCCTGATTTGCAGGCACCAGAGAGCACTGGCGACCTTCCCGAAAAAGGCGGGCACGCCCCACCGATTCTCGCCGTTGCGATCATTTGGCGCTTAACCCGCAAACCGCTACTATAATCCGCTTGGTTTGGCGTACCGGCGAGCCTGTGGAAGGCCCTGTCGGTGTAATACGCCTTTTAGATTGTTTGGAGTTTTATTCACCATGTCAAAAATTCGCGTTGGTATCAATGGTTTTGGAAGAATCGGTCGCCTGGTATTTCGTGCCGGCATTCATGACCCGAATATTGAATTTGTGGCCATTAACGACTTGGTTCCGCCGGACAATCTGGCCTATTTGCTTAAGCACGACTCTACCCATGGCCGCTTCAAGGGCGAAGTTGCCGCCAAAGAAGATGGCTTCACGGTAAATGGGCATTTTGTTAAAACCTTCGCCCTGCGTGACCCGGCACAATTGCCCTGGAAAGACCTGAAGGTGGATTACGTGGTGGAATCCACCGGCCTGTTTACCGATGTGGCCGGTGCCAGCAAACACCTGGCCGCCGGTGCCAAGCGTGTCATTATTTCCGCACCCGCCAAAGACAAGGAAATTTCCACCTTTGTCCTTGGCGTCAATGAAAATACATTTGACGGTACCAGGGACACCATTGTGTCCAACGCCAGTTGCACCACCAACTGTCTGGCACCGCTGCTGAAGGTCATCAACGACCATTTCGGTGTTGAAGAAGCGCTGATGACCACTGTACACGCCGCCACCGCAACCCAACCGACTGTGGATGGACCCTCTAAAAAGGATTGGCGCGGCGGTCGTGGCGCAGGCCAGAACGTGATTCCGGCGGCTACCGGAGCGGCCAAGGCCGCTACCCTGGTTATTCCCGAACTCAAAGGCAAAGTCACCGGCATGGCCTTCCGCGTACCCACACCGGATGTTTCCGTGGTGGACCTGACCGTGCGTACGAAAACCGAAACGTCGCTGGCGAAAATCAATGAAGTCATGAAGGCTGAATCTGAAGGCAAGCTCAAGGGAATCCTGGGCTATACCGATGAGGAAGTCGTTTCCAGCGACTTTATCACCGATTCGCGGTCCAGCATTTACGATGCCAAGGCCGGAATTGAACTTAACAGCCGATTCTTCAAACTTATCAGTTGGTACGAT
>JAJZEY010000183.1 GCA_021805585.1 Planctomycetota bacterium | reverse complement strand
ATTCTGGGTCAACGGCCAACTCGTACTCCAATACACCAGTCCGTGGACGGCCCAACAGGCCATTGCCCAAGTTCAGACCGCTCGCCAATTTGGCCAGGAAGAACCGCGCATTTCTTTGCATGTGCAGGGGACCTGCTCCTTGCGTCACCTTATTCTTATGCGCGATATTTATTACACCCAAATGAACATCGAAGGGACCGGCAATCCCGGAACCGGTACCATGACCAATCCCATTACACTGAAAAAAGGCCAGTATTTTGTCCTTGGCGACAATTCCAACTACAGCGACGACAGCCGCGCCTGGAACACCGTTGAGCCTCTCTGGCGAAAGCTGAACCTGCCGCTCGGCGTTGTGCCGCAACGATTTCTGATCGGGCGGGCCTTTATGGTTTACTGGCCCGCCGGCTTCAGACCGTTGCGGTTCGTTAACTGGGCGTTTATTCCGAATGTCGGAAAAATGAGATTCATCCGCTGACCCGCGGCCGCACAAATCGGCCCGCCACCCCCGGGCCTGGATATCCGGTGAAACCACAAAAAGGAACAGGGTTTGTCAGGCGAACCAGTGGCATCTGTGACACTCCGCTCCAACCGACAGGCGACGGTTCTGGCGATTATTGTCGGCGTAGGTCTTGTGCTGACGCTGGTCATGGCTTTTCAGGCCCGCTTGCGGCAGGAGAAAAAAGAACGCACGCACTCCACCCGGCAGGTCAATGATTTTGACCGCTGGACGGTTATGGTCCCCCAGTTCCTGAACCAGCACGCCAACTACACCAGCGACAGCTTTCCCAATCCGCCGGTCACGCTGCTGGCTTTCGCTCCGTTGACTTTGCTTTCGCCGCCCAACGCGCAGTTCGCGTGGGTCTGCTGCAAGTTTTTTTTCTGCCTGATTATTTTCTGGTCCCTCTGGAACCTTATTCGCCAGGCCGGGGTGCGTCTTTCCGATCCGGCAATTCTGCTTATTCTGGGTGTATGGCTCTGGCCGGTCTTGGGAGACATGCAGGAAGGACAGACCAATCTGCTGATGCTCGCACCCCTGGCCGCCGGTTTGTGGGCCGCCCAGGGACGAACGCTGTGGCTCAAGCAGCTTGCTGGCGTGCTGCTGGCCCTGGCGGTCTGCATAAAAGTCACACCGGTTATTTTTCTGATTTATTTTATCTGGAAGCGACAATGGAATGTAACTCTGGGAATTCTGCTCGGCCTCATGATCTGGCTGATCATCGTTCCCGGCGTCGCCTTTGGCTGGAACCAGAATCTGCTCTGGCTTCGCCAATGGGCGCATATTATGATTCTCCCCTATGTCACCGGAGGCCATGTCGAATATTTCGTTGGCCAGTCGGTTCCCAGTTTTCTTTCCCGCCTGATCCGCCACGTTCCGGCGTTCCATTATCACATGGCCGGCTCGCCGGTTTGGCATTACCGGTATGTCAATATTTTAAGTCTGCCGGCAAAACTAAGCGACCGGATCATCCGCATTTTTCTGGTTGCCATCGGTTTAATCGGCCTCTGGTGGGCGCGAAAAAGGCTTCCGACGCTTCGGTGCCGCCGCTATGCGCTGGAAATCGGCGCCGTAGCCGCGTTTGAACTCTGGGCCTCCCCGCGTACCTGGGTGCCCCACTATGTGACACTGGCCATCACGCTTTTCGCCACAGCCATGGTTCTTAGCGATCCGCTGATGGCTCCAATCATTCGGCGGCGCGCCGCAATATGTCTGGGAGTCGCCGCGTTCCTTATGTTCCTGACCACCGATGTGGGAAAGATTTTCGGCCACAACGGCCATCGCTGGCTCCTGACGCTTGGTGTATCGTTATGGGGATCCGTCCTGCTGATGTGGACTATTTTCCAAGCCGGTTCCCAATTGCCCGCACCAAGCACCACGGCCCCGCATACCGCAAAGGAGCCGTACGACCCATGAACAATATCTGTTATCTAGCTATCGGCGGCAATATGGGAAACCGGCCGGAAAACCTGGCCGCCGCCCGCATCGCCATCGCGGCTTTGCCCGATACGCGCCTGCTTGAATCGTCCCATGATCACATCACGCGGCCGGTGGGCGGCCCCGGCCCGCCCGGCCAGAACGACTACCTCAACGCCGCGCTCAAAATTCAGACCTGTCTTGCCCCCCTTGAGCTTCTCCGGCGTTTGCTGGAAATTGAACGACGCATGGGTCGCGATCGCGACCGCGAAGGCCGCAACGGGCCACGCATAATAGATATAGACATATTACTTTACAATGACATTGTTCTGGCATCCGGGGCGCTGACCATTCCCCACCCGCGCATGCACCTGCGAACCTTCGTGCTTATGCCGCTTTGTGATATAGCTCCCGACGTGATTCATCCAATCCTGGGAATTCCCATCCATCTCCTTGCCGCCCGCTGCTACGCCGGCGGCACAGCCATGGAGGCGACTCCATGACCTTGACCATCGCACGGACTATTGCCGATTGCCGTCATGCCCGAACGCTTCTGGCCCGCAAAAGCCCGCTCGTTTTTGTACCGACCATGGGTGCCCTGCACGCCGGCCATGGCCAACTTGTTACCCTGGCGCGAAAACTCGCCGGCGACCATGGCGCTGTGATCGCCTCTATTTTTGTCAACCCCCTCCAATTCGGCCCCCACGAAGACTTCCACCGCTATCCGCGGCCATTTTCCGCTGATTCCCAACTCCTGGATCATCTTGGCACTGACCTGCTTTTCGCACCCGACCCGAAAGAAATGTATCCCGCCGGCGATGCCGTCGTCACCGTGGATCCCGGTCCCCTGGCCACCGTTCTGGAAGGACAATTCCGTCCCGGCCATTTCCGCGGAGTCTGCACCGTGGTCGCCAAGCTCCTGGCTATTGTACAATGCGATATTCTTATTCTTGGCCAGAAAGACTTCCAGCAGCAGGCCGTCGTTCGCCAAATGATTACAGATATCAATATCCCAACACAACTGTTCGTCGCCCCCACCGTCCGGGAGCCGGATGGCCTGGCCATGAGCAGCCGCAACCGATATTTGTCCGCCGACCAGCGCCCCCGTGCCGCCGCCATTTACCGCGCCCTTACCGATGGAAGGAATATGATTGTTTCCGGGCGGCACAATGCCGCGGCCATTACCGCCGCAATGACCGGGCAAATGACCGCCGCCGGACTCACCGTCGATTACGCCCTTCCTTGCCACTGCCAAACGCTGGCGGAACTTAACGGCGAAATCAACGGGCCTTGCGTTCTTCTGGTCGCCGCCCGCCTGGGCACAACCCGGTTGATTGACAATTTAATAGTTGAATCTCAATCGCCGGCCGCCACAATCTAAACCGCATCGGACACACAATCCGGCCTGAACATTTTTATATGGAGTAAACCGATGACACCGCGGCCGCTTAACCCGACGAGACTTTTCGCCACACTGATTCTTTTACCGCTGTTGTCCGGCTCGGTTGCGACGGCTGCCACTGCATTTCCCCGTACCGCCGCCACCGCCTGGCGACTCGTGTCCGGCATTCGCGGTGAATTTAACGCACCACCACGGCCCATTCCCACCGGGGCGCTTCCCGGCGGCCCCCTGCTGGGCAATGGAGATTTAGGCGTTTCGCTGGGCGGACCACCCGATCAGCTTCGCTTTTATATTGATAAATCAGATTTTTTCGGCGTGATTCGTGGATATATGCTGCCGATGGGTTCGCTGCGGCTTCACATTCCCGCCCTGCGCCACGCGTCCTATCACGCCACACAAAACATCGGGCCGGCAATTGTGGCTGCGCATTTTGCGGCTCGCAATGGGGCCGCCATGAACATGCAAAGCTGGACCGCCGCCACGGATGACATTCTGGTGATTCAACTGCATAACACAGGTACAAAATCTCTGGCCATTTCCAGCCGCCTGCTGGACGCCTGGTCCACCCCGGGCAGTTTTCCAGTGGTCGGAAAGCGCCATCACGCCGCCTGGCTCAACGTTTCCCCGGACACCGTTAATCTGATTCTGGGAAATCAGATCAAACAGTCGCCGCAGCTGCCCTTTACCGGCGACATTGCCGATATAGTGCTTCTGCCGATCGCCAATCCCTCCCAAGCCGCACTGACCGCGCCAACCTGGCCCAATCCGAAAGACGTCCAATCCTTCCGCGGGGCCGTCATTAAACCTGGCGGCAAACATGGCTGGTCGGTTCACTTGCTTGGTCGTAAACACTCCTTCGCCAGCCTGGGGATGATGCGGCTGCCCCAACGGCAATTCACGCTTTCGCTCTGGCTGCATACGACGGATTCCCATCAGACGGCCGTGCTTTTCGCCGCACAGCCTTCCAACTTCTGGCGATTCGGCCCGCAAAATTATGCCGGGTTCAGCATGGGCCTCCGCGATGGCCGCCTGACCGCCAAGCTCAATCGCACTATGGTCACGGCTAAAAACCCGCTGCCGGTCGGTCATTGGGTGCATGTCAAGGCGGTGTACGATGCCCATTCCCTGCGGCTCTATTCCAATTCCGCACGCGTGGCGCAATCCACCGCGTTCCCCACTGCCGCACAGGTTATGGGGGCCGACAAATATTCTATCCATACCGGCGACAAAGCTATTCCATTTGCGGATTGTGCCCCGAAAGGCCGCCTTACCCTGCGCGTGCTTGGCACATTACCGCGATTCTCCGCGGGACGGGTTCGATTTATCCTGCAACCCGGCCAGCGGGTTACCCTCCTTACCACCGCTCAGGATAACCGCCCGATGCCCACAGGCACCGATGCACAAACCGCCTATCCGCATTTCCCGCCGGCACTGACTTTTGCCGCAGTCGCTCGCCTTAAAACGGATCACCTGGCCTGGTGGAAACACTTCTGGGGGAAATCTTTTATCAACATACCCGATAAACAGGTGCGGAACGCCTGGTACGGTTCGCTTTACATTCTGGCCTGCTGCAGCGCCCCGGGCCATGACGCCCCCGGCCTCTGGGGAAATTTCGTCACCACCACCCATCCCGGCTGGCAGGGAGATTACACACTTGACTACAACTATGAAGCCCCCTTCTGGGCGGCCTATCCCACCAACCATATTTCCCTGGCGGAAAATTATGATTCCGTGCTGCTCCATTACATGCCCCGCGGCGCCGCCGAGGCAAAAGCCGCCGGTTTTCATGGCCTTTACGACTACACGCACCTGATACCGCTGCCCGGCTGGGATGCCGACCCCAGCCGCCATATGGCCCAGAAAAGCGGCATTCTTTTCGGCACGGTCGATTGTATCATGCGCTGGCGTTACACCCATGATCCGGCCTATGCCCGAAAAATCTATCCGCTTCTGCTTGCCACCGCCGCCTTCTGGGACCATTACCTTCAGCTACGTAACGGAATGTATGTGGATGCAAACGATGCGCCCGGTGAAAACCGCGACGCCCACGCCGTGAATCCGGCCACCAGCATCGCCTTCCTGAGGCTGCTTTACGGCGGACTTATTTCCATCAGTCGCGACCTTCACAAAAACCCCTCCCATCGCCAACGCTGGATACACATTCTTGACCACTTAAGCCCTTTGCCAATTGTGCCGGCCGCAAGCATCAAACCGATTGCCGACGCCCTTGGCTCCGCCAATCTTTCCGGAAAATGGGTCATTCGTCAGGCCCAGATCGGTCCGGACTGGGTGCTGCTGCATGACCGCTTTTCACCGCACTATAAGCCCCGCCAGGAAAGCTCTTCCCCGGGCATGTCCGCAAGCATGGCCATTTTTCCCGGCTGGCAGATTGGCCTGGAAAGCACTGCCCAAGACCGCAACGCCGCACGCAACACCATTCGTTACCAGCGGCTCTGGTTTGATTTCAACAACACCTGCTCATTTTACCCCGCCGCCGCTTGCGCCGGCTATAACCCGGTCTCTATTCTTAATCATATGCATATATTAACACATCATTTTATGCGTCCGAATTTCGCCTTCTGGTTCGGCGGCGGCGGCGTGGAAAATTGCGCCGACATCCCCGCCGGCGTTTGTGCCATGTTCCTCCAAAGCTACCAGTCCAACATCCATATTTTTCCGGATTGGCCCGGCAATCAAAATGCCTCCTTCGGAGACCTGCTGGCCTGCGGTAATTTTCTTGTCTCCAGCCGGCTGCAACTTGGTCGCATTCAATATGTCCGTATCATCAGCAACTCCGGCGGGCCACTCCGCCTCGCCAATCCCTGGCCCGGCCACCGGGTTCACGTTTCCGTTTCCGGCGGCCGGATTGAAACACTTCACCAGTCCGTGCTGAAACTATCCACAACCCCCGGCGAGTCCATAACCTTTACACCATAGATCCCACGCCGCATCACCTCC
>JAJZEY010000547.1 GCA_021805585.1 Planctomycetota bacterium | reverse complement strand
CCATGCTTCCCGCCCTCCGCCCGGGCGATGGCCGCGGTAAGCAGTATCATATTGGCCGATTCTTCCACCGGCATCGTTTCACCCCCGCCATGAATATGTCCCATCGCATTGGGATAGGCACCTAAATCATGAATCGCATAAGGCTGGGGCCAGTATTTTTTGTCGCAGAACTCAAATACCGGCACCATCATCGCTTTCATTAAATCCGGATTCAGCAATATAAACATTGGCGCAGCCGGATATATCACATCCACCGTCGCAATGTCACCGCCACTCGTGTTTTCATCCGTCATAAGCAGCGGTTGGCCGTTGGCGTCTTCCGGCATGCCCATCATGCCGATGGATTCCCGATACGACAACGCACACAGCTGGGCATATTTTTGCCCGCCCACGGCGGCACAACTTTTCCACAGTTTGTGGTCAAAGGTTCGACACGCTTTACCAAGTGAAACATATTGGTTTTCCGCTTTTTTGAGCATGGCCGATGCCGTGGGAGATTCATGCATCCAGTATGGCCGCAGCCACGTGCCGTTAAGATTTACGCAATACGGCTCGTCCAGGGCGGCCAGCACATGGCGTGACACCGGCTTAGATCCGACACTTCCCATATCCATTGAAATGGCTTCCACCGGCGCTGCGACGGTGGATGGCAACGGCGATAGCCCCGTTTGCGACCCAACTGTCGTCAGACCGCCCGTGGCGACAAATTGTGATTCAAGAAGGCGTGAGTCACCAATAGAACCATTCGCCTGTTTCGCCGGCGCGGCGGTGTCCATAAATCCCCAGGACAAATTCGGCGGCCGTGATTGAAGCACATATTGATGCTTAAGCCCCGCCTTAAGCACCAGCAATCCGCCCGCCTGCCGACTCTCGCCGACCAACGTCTGCCCCGGTTTAAGCTCTACTATCGCCGTACTTGTGCTGTAATACACTTGCACGGAATGGGCCTTTCCATCCGTAGAATGAACCCGCCATGTGATATAAGTGACCGGTCGCCCACAGGCGGCCAGATTATTCGGTAATCGCGGTGTCATAAACGTAAGCTTCAACGCTATGCCATGACCCGTGAAATGGTAAATGCTGCGCAAAGGCCACACCGCCACCGATTTCTGATGCAGCGCAGGCAAATTGGCTGGCTCGCCCCCCATCAACCGATACGATTGCCCATCAATGCGGATCACGCTTACCAGGTTTTTCACATTCCGCGCCCAGTCTCTGGTCGGGTGATCCGCCAGATGCGTGGACCGCGCCCAGATATTCAGATACGGATCATACGTCAGCAGCGGAACCGCTGGCGGGCGAAACGACCTTGCAGGGCCTGCGGCGGAAATAAAACCTGCTGAAAACAGCAGTGTGAAAAGCAACGCCACGCTCACCGCGGAAATATGACGCAGAGCTGATTTCATTAATGAATCTCCAGTTAAAATTAGGGACTAAAAATTAGAACGGACCGCTGCAATGTCCGGATTTCATCGGCGGATTATAACGCATGCGATTGGAAGTTATTTCTTTTTTAATGCACCTGGTGATCAATATTCCAATTCATGTTCATCGGCGAACCGCCCGCGGACGAACTGATATTAATCAATTCATATTGCGAATGCCATTCCACATGTCCATCACAGTACAACACATTCGACCCGCTGTTATGCACATTACCCACCGATTCCGGGCCAATCACAAGGCCATGACTGCTTGGAATAGTGCTGGTGAAACTCCAGTTCCCCGCTCCCGGTTCGGCGTCATACGTCCACGGGTAACCCGTGCCCGAATTGTCCGCCATTTGGCCGGTATTACCCGTCCCGACAAGCTCGGTCAGATTCATATGATCGGTCACGGCAATCATTTGGCCGGGGTTGACGATTTTGCCGGCGGAAACCGGAATCCACCACGGAAGCGTTCCGCCAAGGCCGCAGCTTTGGGACACGGCACCGCTGGAACTCGGATAATTGGGCCAGAACGAATTAACCGGTGCCCAGTAGTTGGAACCCCAGGCGTTATAGCCATAGGAAGGAAATGAAACGGGGCAAACATATTGGTTTCCCCCCGCATTCCAACCTCCATAGCCAAGGGTACGCTGCCCTTTTGTATAACCATAACCGTTCAGGCTGCCATCATTATAAAGAGGCATCGTTGGATTTTGCGTTTGCACATAGGCGGTATATTGCGAGGAAATGGGCTCCGCTGGGCAATAAAACGTTGCCGCCGACCCGGGCCCGCCCATCATCGACATCAGTTGCGGAATCCAGACGCAGAAACCGTTGATGTCCACATTGGGCAGAAAGTTATGGCTCGTCTGTTCGTATTCTGCCATGGCCACGCCCATTTCGTGCATATTGGCACCGCACACGTCCGTTTCGGCGGCCGCTTTCGCCCGACTTAATGCAGGAAGCAGCAGGCTGATCAGCAAGGCAATAATCGCGATAACGACCAGCAATTCCACAAGGGTAAAGCCGTGGCGTTTCATGTTTGTCTCCTTAGCCCGCGCCTTGCCGGGAGAAACAGGGGGACGACCACCTGAATCTATTTCGCCGCCGCTTTCACACCGGCGGCCAAAAATTCTTGCTTTCGGACAAAAAAGGGCCGGCCTTTCATGTTGTCGGCCAGCCCTCCTTTATTTCATACCGGGTATCGTCACGAATAAAAGCATACGGATTCCCGCAGCGCTCAGGCCGTCTTGCGGCGCTTCAGCAGCAGCAGGGCCAACCCGCCGACGGCACAAAGGCCCAGGGACGCGGGTTCAGGAACCGCCGCATAGAAGGTGGGGGCACTGGCCCCGCCCGGCGGCGTCACGCTGAAATTAATGCTCTGCCCGCCATAGCCCTGATAGTAGAACAATTCGAAGTTGTACAGGCCGGGATTAGAAAATGTAACGTCGCTGGTGGTCACCGTGGAGGTAAAATCACCGCTGAAATTGGAGTAGGCGTTGGCCACAATTGCCGTGCCGCTACCGATGGTGCCGTTCCCGCCGACATACACTTCCGCCGCGTCGTCAGCACCGGCCATGGTAAATGTATAGGTTCCCGCCGTGGCAATGGCAATATAACCCTGCTGGTCAACGTTGTAGGCGACCGCCTGTCCTGCCGAAAGGTGATTCAAAGGATAACCAGGGTAATCCGGATTGCTGCCTTGGATGACATTGCCCACGGCGGTAATGGCGTGGGTTTCAGACGCGGTTGTGTAGGTTGTGGCCTGTCCATTGTTGGAATTAGCAGCGGGAACAGTAAACGAGCCGGTACTCAAAAAGCTTTCCATGTTATTCAGTGTTTGGAGCGTTGGCCCGCCTGTAGCCATTCCGCCTTGATATGTATCGTAGCCGCCCCCTCCAACGTAACCGCCATTAGCCCCCGTATCTGATCCGAAAGTCGGAACATAATATTGGACGGTCGTGGAAAGGCCGGACGATTCGCCAGCCGGCGGCGTGGCGAACGCCGGAGTGCCGAAGGTCGCCGATCCCGACAAATCCGTGTTAGCCATCGCCGCTGCGGAAACCGCCAAAGTTACTCCGCAGGCCCCGGTAACAAGCACCAATTGGAAACCGCTGCACTTGGATTTCATAGAATCTCCATGTTAAAAAAACGCTCTCACCCGCACCCGCCCCGGCCACACGGTCAGGAAAAGCATGGAACAGGTACATTTTTTGGTCCGGCAGATTTAGCCTTAAGCCTGATTTAGCCTTAAAAAAAAGCGGGAGTAAGTCAGGCTTCCTTACCGCTGCATTTTCCCGTCGGAGTTATTGTAATTCATATTGCAATAATATGCAAATAAAATATATAATATTACTTTATCAGCTTGCACCGTATACCACAATTCTGGAACTTCCGACCAGCCAAGCGGCCCCGAAAGGCCTTTATTACGGTGAATTAGCATGAAAAAAATCAGCCTTCACCCAAGCGAAATACGCCTCGGTTTCCGGCGAGCCTCCTTACACATTATCTGCTATTTTTAAGCATAAAAGTCGATAATACAAAGCATCGCGAAGTTCATAGACTGGGCGGGTTCACACCTATTTTACGCCGTTGCGAAAAGTATGAATCGATTTTATAGGAACAGATTTAGTGCAAACAAAAATTGTATTTGCATTGTGATTTGCATAAAGTCTTATTTGCATCAACGGCGGCCGGCTCCGGACCCCTCCGGCAACAGCCATTGACCCGCCACCGCTCACCAGTCACCGGAGATTGCGGCCTTCGCACCTGACCGTCGCGCCCGCATCGCAATTAAAAAGCACCGCGGATTCCACGAAAGACCTGTAGCGCGCGGAGTCTTGGCCATACCATACGCCAGCTTTCCGCCGATATCGCTCACGAAATAATATTAAATTGCCAGTTCCGGGCAGTGCTTTTGGGCCTGTTTTAAGGCTGCTTGAATCGCCACGCGAATTTCCTCGGGATTAACTTTCCATACCGCTCTGTCGTAGCTTAATAATCCATCACATTCGGTTTCCACATCCACAATCTGGCAATAAAAATCGCCGCTTTGCGCGCTTTTGTTTGTGTTCTGAATGAAATTGCGAAATAGCCCGGCCACCTGGCGCGTCATCCAGGCCTTGGATGTGCCGGTCACAGCCGGAATTTGCAGACTCTTATTTTTATGCTGCGCGGCTGCAAAATCCATGGAGCGGCCGGTAAGGGGATTGTAACTGTGATAAGTCCACGCGTTGGGCCAGACATGCCCCGGCGCACCAAGCCCCCAGCCGCCGTCTTCGCTGGTAATGCCGAACTGATGCGCGAAATTCGGCGTTACTCCGCCGTGGTTGTCGCGCACATCACCCACTCCATGCCATGGAAAACCGCTGGATTCATCCACGAATCGACTCGGATCAAGCTGTTTGGCCCAGCGGGCGTTGCGGATGTAATCAAAACCGCCAAACGCCTCATTGAACATGATCCAGCAGACGACCGATGGGTGATTACCCAGTTGTTCAATATGATGGCGCACTTCGGTCTCCCATTGGTCCGCCGCCTCCGGCGAGGTCGGGCGATCCGTCCATGGATTGCCGTCGTTACCGGTGGGCATATCCTGGAACACCATCAGGCCGAGTTTATCCGCCCAGTAATACCATCGCTGCGGCTCCACTTTCACGTGCTTGCGAACCGCATTAAAGCCAAGCTGCCGCTGGGTGACGATATCAAAACGCAGCGCCTCGTCGGTTGGGGCGGTGTAAACGCCATCCGGCCAGAAGCCCTGGTCCAGCGAGCCGGGCATAAGCATCGGTTTGCCATTCAACATTGCCCGCGTGTTACCCTGGGAATCATGTCCTATTTTCAAACTCCGCATCCCAAAATAACTGGTCAGAGTGTCCAATACATTGCCATCCCGGTCTTTTAATTGAACTTTCAGGTTGTATAAATAAGGACTGTCCGGTGACCAGAGTCTCGGATTGGCTATCGGTATTTCCAGTTCCGTGGAAACCCAACTGGATCGGGCCTTGAAAAATTTCACAAGATTATCGCGGATCACCGGCGTAAATTCCCGGCCAATCGGGCCGACGGCATGCGCTACAGGCGACGAATCCTCCATCGCCACGGCTTCCACAGTCATCGGCTTACAGTCAATGCGGCCAATGACTTCCAGCCTCAAGACGCCCTTTTCCAAATCCGGCACCATTTTAAGTTTTTCAATATACGACGGCGGCACGGGTTCCAGCCATACCGTCTGCCAAATGCCCGATGTCGCCGTATACGAACATCCGCCGGGATGCAGCGTCTGTTTACCGTGCGGCTGCCAATAGGTGTCGGTCGGATCCCATACCGACACCACAAGGCTATGCCGCCCCCCCGCTTTAACGTGCTGGGTAATGTCAAAGCTGAAACTGTCATAGCCGCCACGATGGCTGCCCAGGTGGCGGCCATCAATATAAATCGTTGCTTCCCAATCCACCGCGCCAAAATGCAGCAGAATTCGCTGGCCGTCCCAGGAAGCCGGAATCATCACCTCCCGCTGATACCAGAGCCGCTGCGCCGCCAGCAATGGCATCATCACACCGGATAAGGCGCATTCAATACCAAACGGCACCAGAATTGTACCCTCATGCCTGGCCGGGAGTTTGGTTTGATCCTTGCCGGTAATTTTATAATTCCATAATCCATTAAGATTCAGCCACCGCTCCCGCACCAGTTGGGGCCGCGGATATTCCGGCCAGACGTTATCCGGTGAAACGTCATGGCTCCAGCGCGTCATCAGGTGCGCCTGCTTTGGGTGCCAAGACCCGGACGACGCTGCGGTGACCCGGGCGGCGGCCTGTCGGGAATCAGCGGCCACTATGCCGGCCGCGCC
>JAJZEY010000257.1 GCA_021805585.1 Planctomycetota bacterium | reverse complement strand
TATGGTCGGATAAATCCCGGATACCGGCGGCGGTTCGTCTTGAGCTTGCGCCGTTATGGGGTCGCTATTTTCAGCAGTAACGCACCGTTACCCCAAAAGGATTTTCCCAACAGGATTTAATGGTATGGCCCCATTCATGAAATTGAATCGCAGTCAAAAGTCCGCCGGACGCCGCGATTCGCGCGGATTCCGGCCGGTCGCGCGGGCGGTGTTCTACGCGGTGTTTGCGCTGGCGTTTGCCCTGGGTGTTCATGCGCGATTGGTCAGAATTATTCAAGGACCGATGATTGCCGTCCCGCCCCCTGTAACCACCGGGGCCAAGCCCGGCCAGAACGCCACCTTTTCCCGCATTCAGGTCGATGATTCATTTGGTGCCCGCGATATGCTGCGCACCGCCAACCACCTTGTAAAAAGCGGCCACGTCGCCAAAGCCGTCCGCGAATATCAGAAAATAGTTCAGCAGTTTGGCCGTAAAGTCATTGCCACCGGCCCGGATTCCTATGAATCCGTGGAGGCGTATATCTGGCATCTGGTGGTGCGCCTGCCGGCGGTGCGGCAGGGAATGTACGACCAGCTTTATGGGCTTCAGGCCAAAACAGCCGTGGCCAGTGCCGAAAAATCCGGTTCAATACACACTCTGGTGTCCATTGGCCGCAGCTATTTTCCCGCCACCGCGGCGGCGGCGGCAATGCGCATCGCCGCGTCCCGGCTGTTTGAACGCGGGTCGTTTGCCGCGGCCGCCCGAATATGGTTAAGCCTTATGCAGCATCCGGCGATGCAGGCCCAGCGCCCCCAACTGCTGGATCATGCCGCACTGGCGGCATGGCTGGCCGGGCAGGATGCCCTGGCCCGCCGACTGGATGGCGAACTTAAGCAGAAATATCCCCATGCCATGGGCCTGGTGAATGGCACTCCGGTGAATCTGGTTGCACATCTTGCGGCCGCACTTGTGCCCACCGGATTGCGGGTGGGTGAAGTCCGCGGGCGAACGCGGCGGTGGGTGACATTTCAGGGCAATTACCGGCGGAATAAAATTCCCGATTTTGACACGGCTCCCAGCGCGGTCATGTGGCAGGCACCAATCAGTGCGCTGCATTTCGCCGCCCCGCCCGGCGGTCCGGTGAATGTCGCCTGGCGGAATTCTCTTCAGCAGCGGCTGGCGCTTTTCGGACTGCGGATGAACCAGCGCATGCGGACCCCCGCGGGCATCATGTTTTCATTTCCCACACGCAATGGTTCGACACTTTATTTAAATACCATGGGGCGGGTGCGGGCCATGAGCATCGCATCCGGATATGCGCAATGGCGTTATCCGCGCGGGCATCTGCCCGCCGCGCGGGCCAGTGGTAATCTTAATACGCTGCTGGACAGCCTGGATCATTTTTCGGTTTCCGTGCAGGGTCGCAATCTTTACGCGATTATCACCAACAACAGCGTCACACCCACCCCGTTCTATTATTCCCCATATGGCCAGGCGGCGGCAACGCGGCTGGTTTGCCTGCACGCACAAACCGGCCGTCCGAAATGGAGCATACCGGTGGCGGCATTGCTGGGCGGCGGATCGGTGGCCGAGGCGGTCTGTTCGCCCATGGTCACGCCGCGTAGCGTTTACCTGATTGTGTCATCCATGCAGGCCGGTGCCGGTCAAACCAAGTTATTCCTCGTCCGCATTACCGCGGCAACGGGCCTGGTCAAACACAGCCGCTATTTGTGCACGGTAACCGGCGCAACCTACAGCAGCAGCCCGCTGGATATTATTCCCGCCATGGCCGACGGCATTGTGTATATCGCCACTGGAAACGGCGCGGCGCTGGCCGTACACGCCGCCAGCGGCAGAATTGCCTGGCTTACGCTTACGTCGCTGGCGCATACGGCCCAGGCAAACGTCGGCTGGGGTTCCGTGCCGCGACAACTTCCGTGGAAAATAAATCCCCCGATTGTCTACCGCAACAATCTGATAACGGTGGACAACAACAATGGCGAACCGCCGACCAGCGGCGCGAAAATTTACGCGTTCAACCGCTGGACGGGCCAAATATATCGGCAGTGGCGGCCTTCCCGGCTTTCCGGAGCTTTTTTGACGCTGGGAGTCATCCATGGAAATTTATTGACCGTGGGACGACGTGTCGATTCCGTGAATGTTCAGACCGGCAAAGTGGCATGGAAAAGTCGTCCTGTAAGCCAGTATGGTGAACTTCAGGCCAGACCGTTCCTGACCCGGCGTGTGGTGTATCTGCCGCTGAATAAGGGTTTGCTTAGAATAAGCACGCGAACGGGCGAAATCCGCGATTTTGTAAAATGGCCCGTCGCCGGCGGCGGCCGACCGGGGGAACCGGGCAATCTGCTGGTTACCCGCCACCAGGTTATTGTGGCCAACGACCAGACCGTTATGGATTATTCCCGCTGGAGCGACGCCGAGCGATATTTGGATCGGCGAATTGCCGCCGAGCCGGGAAATCCTCTGCCCAGATTAACTCTGGCGGAAGTCGCTTTTCGCACAGATCATGTTTTGATTGCCCGCCATTCACTGGCGGCCGCGGTTGCGGCACTTGGGCCGGGCACCGCGGCCTCGGCTATATCATCGCGTATTTTTGCCGTCTGTATTCAGTTCGGCCGCAATATGCGAAAACTGTCCGGAGCGGCGGGCGCGGATGCGGCGTTTTTTTTCAATCAGGCCCGACTCGCGGCACGGTTACCGCGGCAGCAGGCATTGTGGCGATACGATCTGGCACGCTATGAAATCCGGACGCGGAAAATCGCAACCGCCCTTCATCTGCTGACCGCCATTCTGTCCGATCCTGGTCTTAGAAAATCGCCTTTGCGTGTGGGCAACAACACCATGCTGGCCGGCGCGGTGGCGCGCATCGCCATTGATCACGATATTATTCGCCCGTTTGGCCGACCGGTGTATGCCGCGTTTGACCAGGCCGCGTCAGCCCTGTTTGTACAGGCGCAAAGTGGTACGGGAACCGCACGTCTATTTAAAATTGTGCATCGCTATCCCAACAGCCTGGCCAGCACGGACGCGGCGATTCTATTGGCCGGGCGGCTGAGTGCCGAACAAAAGTTTGCCACCGCGGGACGCGTGCTGCTGGCCATGCGCGGCGGTTTATCCACGACCCGGCGGAAGGCCTGGTGGCTGGGCGCAATGGCCCGCAACACCGCCGCCCTGGGGCACTGGAATGCCGCCCTTTCGCTGGCGGATTATGGCCTTATGAGCTATCCAGCCCCGGTGGCCGGGCCGCTGGCAATGGCTGCTCCAACCGATTTTGCCGCGATTGTCCGGCACATAACCGCCACCGCGCCGGCCGGGGCGCTGTTTCACCGGGCCAAGCTGAATTATGGACCCAACGCCGGTTTTGCCGTGGCGAATCCCATTCGCGGGTCGTTGCTTGTTCCGTTACAGCGAAATCCGGCATGGAACCGTTTTGATCTGTTTTTAGTGGCGCATATCAACAGTTCCGGAGTCCGCCTGCGGGCCTGCCGCAGCGCCACCGGCCATCGCCTATGGACACTGCGCCTGCCGCAGGAACAGCGCATCGCGCTGCTTGGCTTTCAAAACCATCTGGCCGTACTTCTGACGCCCAACCGCATTCTGGCGGTGTCATGCAAAACCGGAAAAATCGTCTGGAGTCGCCGAACCGCAATTCCCGTGATTCGGAAGATGGCCCTTCCGGGAGCGTTCGTCGCCCACCCGATGATTGTGGTGAATAATGGCGTTTTTTTTAACGGACCGGCGATGATCGCCAACGGCTATGCCGGCAATCCTATGGCTTCTTTTGCCACGCAAAGAACCTTCGCCCGGCGGCTGTTGTTGGTCTTTGCGCAGGACCTGGGACCGCATTCATTTCAATTTGTAAAAATGATGCGGGGCGGACTGCTGCTTGAACAGGCCAATAAGCTCATGCTTTATTCGATCAGCACCGGTCTGCCTTTGTGGAAGGCTCCGGCCGCCGCCGCCGGTCTCGGGGATCTGATTAACTGCAATCGCATCGGCGATCAGCTCGCGCTGGCGTTCAATACACCGATTAATACGGTCAAACTGCTGGATTATGCCACCGGTGCCCCTACAGGCCTGATGCGATTTCCCAACCATGATTATCTTTTGTGGATGGGCGTCGGGCCCGCCGGAACGCTTTATCTTTCGGGCATAAAGGCGGCCATGGCCTGCAACCCGCAGGGAGACTTAAGCGCCCGAGTCTGGGAACTGCACAAACTGGCCGATCCATTTCCCATGTCCACGCTGCTGACCACGCGGGGCATCGTACTGCCGACTTTACATGGGATAGAATCCATTGACCGGGCCACGGGTGTGCGACTGTGGCGGCGGGCAAGTTTGCCTGGATCCACCGCGAACCTGCCATTTTTGGGTACCGCCATCAACCGTGGAACATTGGTTCTCATGACGCCCGCGAGCCTTCTGGCACTGTCCGTGCGCCATGGCCATGTGTTGTGGAAGGCGGAATTTATCGCGCAGCGCACGCCGCCCCTCGTCAATGCCCATGTCGGAGATCCCGATATTGCTGTGCTGGCGCACGGCCCGCTGGGCGATTCCCCCGGAGCCACCGTGTTGTTTCTGGTGAATCAGGCCGACAGTCGCGGAAGGCTGGATAATGGCTCTCTGGTCTTGTCCAAGCGGCTGGTACGATCTGCCAATGATCCCAATGGACCCAATATCGCCAACTGGGAAATAGTGGATAACGGAATTGTTTTTGAGGTTGATTCCGACGTATTCCTGTATCATAAAACGCGGTAACACGCCGGGGCTGCATTCGATGGGCCGCGGCGGGTTTTTAGTTTGGAGTTTTTCGGCATGTGTGCTGATTCGGCAACGTCTACCCCGGCGGTTTTTAATTCCCACCCGACTGGCAACACTATGCTGGCGGGATTTATTCGTCAGACGCGGCTCCTGATTGCCATGGGATTTTGCGCGTTCTTATTCCTTTGGGTTGGTCACTGGCTTATTCCCGGCCCCCAGGTGGATGGAACGCAGGCGCTGGCCGTGGGGCCGGCGGTTTCGCTGGCGGCCGAAGGGGCGACGCTGGTTGCGGTGGTAATAGCCGTGGCTGTCAGCACCCTTATCACCTGGCCTGATGCGCCGCACACCGGCCTTTTGTGTGCTTGCGTGGGTCTATTGGCTCTGGCGGTCCATTGGGGCGGAATAACGCTGCTTCTGGTGCATCGGTATACCAATCTGTCCGCGGTATATGCGGACCTTAGCATGCAATGCTTTTTCTGGGTTATTTTTATCGCGCTGGCGGAGGGTATTGGCTACGGCCTGTACCGGTATTCGCCACGGAAGTGGCCGCTGGCCCTGGGCTTGCCGTGGCCGGCACCCTGGACCAAAAGCGACGTTCCCCTGGCCTATCCGTTTTATTCGACCGTGTCAGCGCCGGTGCGGGAAAATTCTCCCAAGGCGCGGCTGCAGGCGGCGCTGGACCAACTTGCGGGCCTGCTGGCGGGCATAATTGTCGCCAGCCTTATGCTGGCCCTACTTATGAAATCGGGAAATCCGGGACAGGTGATTTTCGCCTGCCTTGTTTCCTTTTTTATCAGCGGGCTTGTGGTTGGAATGTTTCTGCCCAGGTCGTCCGTCCTGATTGTCTGGCTTTCCGTGCCACTGACCGCGGCCTTCGGCTATCTGCTGGCCGGGCATGGCGCGGTGGCGCTGCCGGGGCAGGTTCCCGAATTTTCGCCCGGTGGCGCGGCCATATTTTGGGGCCGTGCGGCCCCGATTTTTTATGTGGGTGCCGGACTGCCGGGGGCCATCATCGGATTCTATACGGCGCTGCGGGCAAACTACCGGCAGGCACTGGATATGGGATTGGGTGCCGAATTGGATAAAACTGAGCCTGGACAATAACGCAATTTTCCAAGCCTTAACCCCACGCCAACGTAAACATAGGCCCGCGGCTCCTGCCGCTGCTTACGCCCTGCGGACACAACGACTTAATGGATCCGTGCTTTGTCAATTCTAATTTGCAGGCTTGACGGATATTCGTAAATAATTGTGCGGTTGGCCATCGGCTGATTTCTGCCCGCCGCTTCTGGCGGTGATATAATTATATCAATATGTCTACATGTGCGAAAACGCCGCAATTGCCGTGTTCGAATGCGGCGCCGCGTGCGGCCGCAGGAGACTGCGCTATAATCGTCAGCAAATGCCGATATATCCGGATTGCCTGATATCTTTTAAATGCTACAAAATTATCATAGATGGCTACAAGATTACAATGGATTTGTGCTTGACAAAGCTTTCGGCGGGGGTATTGTGAATTTGTCTT
>JAJZEY010000468.1:5146-6297 GCA_021805585.1 Planctomycetota bacterium | reverse complement strand
AATAGTCCAGTCCGGCACTGATACGCTGTTCATGACCGGAACCGCTAAGTGCCCCGGAAACCGGTCCGTCAATGCGGTCATAGCGAACAGCGGCCATCAGTCGATCGAGATATTTAATTCCACACATGGAAGGCTGATAGGCGAATTCGATCTGGCCGCCGTTGGAATTGCCGCCCAAGTTAAGCCCCGGCAGGCCGGTCCCGGTTTCCGTAACCAGTCCCTGACCGACCTGATCCCAGGTCCAGCCACCGCGTACGCGGAACAGGCCATCAATTTTCTTGTTGACGTAATACGCGTTGAAATCAACCGCCTGCACCAAAGCGGTAACTGTTTGCGGACTGCCATCGGCACTGGGCCGGGAATATTCAAAGGAGTAACCGACTTCGATATTGGGAATGGGCAGATAGCTGATGCGGCCACCCAGGGCCTTGCCATTTTGCGCGGCGGGGTCCCAATTGCCATAATTAAGGGAATTGTAGCTTCCCGCAGTGGCGGTTGAAGCCAATTGCGGCCCGTTGCTGGCAAAAAGAAAATACGTCAGATAGCCCAGGCTGTTTGGGGCCGGAACGCCGCCGCGAGCCCAGACGCCGAGTTCACTGGGTGGAAGCAAGTTATCCTCAAGCGAACCATCCACCATCCAGCGGTTCCATGGTGCGGGGTTAAATATGCCGACGATTCCTCCAATCGGGCTGCTGATAAGACCGCCGCCAAGCGTTAAATTATTGCTAAGTTCATAGTTAATGTTGGCCGCGCCCATGTCGGCGGCCGATCCACCGGCACCGCCGGACTGCGTATAGAAATCAAAGCCGGTGTTGATAAAGATATTCTTGTCCACACGAACCTGAATCAGCGGGCTGGCATCGGCGTAGAATGTGGAAGCATGTCCTTGCTGATGCTGAAACTGGAAGTTTACATCGCCGGCAATCAGCACCTGGATATTTCCGGGTTCCAGTGCGCTTATCTTCTGGCTTTCCTTCATGACCTTTTTGTAGAGCCTGCGGACCGATCGATCGATGGCTTTCTGATCTGTGGATTGGGTGGAAGCGGCCATTGCAGCCTGCCGCTTTTTCATAGCAGCCATCTGCTTCTGCATGGCAGCCATCTGCCGGGCCATGGTGGCCATCTGGGCTTTCAGGGCATCGTACTTCTGT
>JAJZEY010000468.1:0-5136 GCA_021805585.1 Planctomycetota bacterium | reverse complement strand
TGGTCGGGTCCGCACGCAGACCGGCTACCGGCAATGCCGCCAGTCCCAGTGCGAGGCACATCGCGACTCGGCTACTACGTCTCATGGTGGTTCCTTTCCATGGAAAATAAGGATTCAGTCGAAACGGGTTACTTCCCCGCCCCGGCCGGATCAAAACTTTTCTTCAGATAGTTGATCACGTTCCAGCGCTGTTTGCGGCTTAATGAATCAGCAAATTCCGGCATCGGGCTGTGCCCATGGCTGATTTTCCAGAAAATAGCCCCTTCGCCCTGCGCCCAGACGCTGGCTTTCGTCAGATTCGCCGGGTGCGGTGATAGAAACGCCCCGGTCGGCCCATCACCCTGTGCATTGGCCCCGTGGCAGGCGACGCAATTCTGCGTATACACCACCTCGCCGGCCTGCACCGAGGCAGGTGTAAGCGGAATTGGATTGGTAATTTTTTTAGCCCGCGCGGGCGCACGCCAGGAATCGAAATGAAAAATGCCTGTTACGCGTCCTGTTGCCGCCATCTGATAAGCCGCATCCAGCGAACCGGTGATACCACCGGTTGCCGCAGCAATGCCCAGAACAAGGAAGCACGATTTCACGCAGCTTCGACCAAACATGGTTTCTCCTTAAGCAGCTTCTTTGCCGTCCGCAACGACAAAATGGAAAGTTCCGGGTTCACTGCGGGTATTGTGAAACTATTCACAAAACGGTCCGCATTCTTGCAGTCCCGGTTTCCATGATGGATATTATTCCAGTTTGGATTTGCCCGCACCATTGGAACTTTCTCGATAAAAGCCGTACGAATTCCTGCTTGATGCCGACTCCGAATTTTGCCTGCATGGCGCTAGGCTTTTCACCTATCGGCGAATCTGTTTGCGGCCGACGGTGTTGGGGGACAAAACGAACTTGCACGCACAAAAAATTGCGGGCTGGATTATGCCTTTGCCGCCCGTCATTGGTTTCGCTCGAAATTATTTATATCATGAATGACATCGAAACGCCAATTTGCGGTGCCAGCGCTTCTAATGCTTTGATCCGGCACCGGACATTTTGCATGGCCTGATTTTGCGGCTTGGCGAGGCCGGCCTTGTGCCGCCGACCGCGACTTGCCCCGCGCGGAAAGCTGGCCGCCAAGGGGGACACGCCATGGCAGCATACAGCCAGAAGCAACGGGGCTGGATGGCAAATGAAGGAGCGGCGTCAACCCGAATCGTACGACGGCTCATGCGCTGCAAAGCCAGTAGATAAGGCCTGACTAAGCACCAGGGACCTGTTTATCCACCCCGTAAACCGGTCTGCGAATCGCGGTTGCGTGCGGTTTGATCACGATCGGGCAGAAGATCCCATAAGGCACGAATGCACTGGCGCATTTGAGTCTGCTTTCCCGCTTGCTGGGCCGTGTTGGCTTTAACCAGCCATTGGTCCGCCTCACGTCGTGAAATAAAATTAAACCGCCCCGGCGAATTGAGCGCGTCAAGCCAGTCCGTCCAGTATTCAGGCATGCGTTCGAGAATCGGATGTTGCAGTTGATGCAGTTCCGATTCCACCCAGCGAACGCCACGGGAATCTCCGGTGGAGATATAACCGTTTAACCGCTGTCGCAATTCCGCACATTGTTTTTGTTCCCCTTCGTCGCCGTGTTCAAGACATATCCGCTCGGTAAATCGCATGATATTTTGCACTCTGCTCAGCAGAACATGGTCAATGACTGATACCAACTGTTCTTCCACATGGGTCAACTTTATGCGTAGTCCGCGCAGCCGTGCCGCCTGACGCAACAGTACATCCGGGTCTATACGGCGCGATGCGCCCATGGTGGATGTGGCCTGTAAAGCCATTTCGTCAAGCTCCTCCTGAATGCGGGTTAAAGTTGCTTTCAAATCATCTTTCCCAGAGGAATACACGCGCTGCCACGCACTGCGTAAGCGGTCAAAACAGGAATCAAGCTGCGTTTGCAGATGGGAACTTGCCGAGGGCGGATCCGGCAGATACACCTCTTCCGCAAAGGTCTGACGAATGGAGGGAATATGGGCATTGACATGAATTTTACGGGAGGCATCTATCCGGATTTTTAATTGTATTTCCGCACCCTCGGAAATGGGGCGACTTAAATTTATGGCGGAAATTTCCACACAGCCGCACCACCAGCGCTCGGACTTATCTTCCGACACATCTATTTCCCAGAATTTAATCGGCAAACGACCTTCCGGCTCGCTGGGCCGCAGCGAAGCCTCCGCCCGATAGCTGCGGCTGACTTCCGCGGGAAGTGCGCTGTCGCGTTGGAAAATCGGATCGTACACAGTATTTCCATGCACGTCGGTTAATTCCACCGCAATGGTGTGCGGCAGCGGAGCGGCCGCAAGCGGCACCGCCAAAGCGACTGAAAAGCCGGAAGGATCTACCGGAATATCCCGGCCGTCCTTGCCAAACGCCTGAATGGCAAAGCGTGTGACGGCCGCCTTTTCATCTAATTTCACGGCGGTGGAAAACTGGCCGTTGGTGATCTGAATTGCGCCGCTGTTCCATTCGGTTTTTCCACCACGTCGCTGCAACCGGATGGTGGCAATACCCGCGGATTGTGGAACCGTGCCGCCGACCGGGGATAATGGCGTGGCACTGGACCTTTCATGGGAAATTGAAAGCGGAATTTTTGTGGACTTGCTTTCACCCGTCACGGGTGGATCAGCTTCGGGTAAGCCAGTTGCGCCAAGGCAGTTGCTGGCGGCGGCAAATCGGGCCGCACCCTGGGAAACCACCGTCATAGGATCCAGATCGCAGCGCATCGCCAGGCCCAAGCTGGACTCAAGCATTTCCTGAATGCACGGCATGCGGGCAGGCCCACCCACGCCAATAACACTTGTCAGGCCACTGGCGGTCATACGCGCCTCGGCAAGTGCGAGTTGCACCATATTAAGACAGCGATCCAGGAGTGGCTGAATTGTGGCCGTCATTTGCGCCCGGGTAACCGTAAGCGACATCCGCATGGGGTGCCCCTGCTTGTCCACACCCAAATCCATCAGGGAAATATCCGCGGAATCCGCTGTAGAAAGCGCTTTTTTCGCCATCTCCGCCTGCCGTACCAGTCGGCGAAATAATTGATTAAAGGCCGTCGGCTGCTTTTGCTGATCCGGCAGGGAAAAACCGGCGGCCAGAGCGGGAATAAAAATATCCGCCGCGATCGCCCGATCCATATCTTTTCCACCCAGGCGGTTGTCCCCGCGGTGTTCCAGCACCGCCAGCCGCCCGTTACGCGTGGAAATGATGGCAATATCCAGCGTGCCGCCACCAAGGTCAAACACCATCCAGCGTTGATCACCCGCAGTCGGATCGGCTCCGTAAGCCATTGCCGTCGCGATGGGTTCCTGAAGAAGTGGGGCGATCTTAAGTCCCGCGCGGCTGGCGGCACGGGTGGTGGCTTCACATTGCAACTGTCCGAAGGCGGCGGGTACGGTTACCACCGCGGACTCGGGCTGGAATCCCGTTTGCCGTTGGGCATCACGCAAAAGGGATTTAAGCACCTCGGCGGAAAGTTCTTCCGCCGAAATGCTGCGCCCAGATGCCGGAAAAGCAAGCTCATCGGAAAAGCCCATCCAGCGTTTGAATTCAGCCTGGGTATTGGCCGGATCCACCGCCCAGGATTCATACGCCTGGCGTCCGATGCGAATGGTGCCCAGCTCATCGACATGAACTACGGAAGGGGTAATTTGATCACCATCAATGTTCGACAATACGCGCACTTGTCCATCCAGACAAAGCGAAATACTGGAATTGGTGGTGCCCAGGTCGATTCCAAAATAATATTCGCTTCCGCTCACGTCTGACAGCCTTTCAAAAATCTGATCGAGATTATCTGGCACCCGGTCGTGATATGCCAGCGGGTGCCCAGCCTCCCATTGGCGGCAGGTGATATGGGGAATTATTACCGGAATAAGCAGGTGGAGGATAAAATTCCGGCGGTAAGGGGTGCCGCTGGCTGTAGGACGGCAACGCCGGTTGGTTGTACGGTAATTTCGTAAACTGCGGAGCCTTGCGGGGCAATAGGTTTTGGCCAGCCGGCAAATCGGGTGGGGCCGAGGTGTTATACCGAGCCGGCGACAAATAAGGGCCATGTGGCCACTGATTATACAAATTTGAAATAAAGCCGACCGCAATAACAGCCAGTAAAATCCGCGACACCAGACTGGACCTTAGGCTCCAAAATAAGCCCTTTCCCTTGGCAACGGGCTGGCCTTCCGCCCTCAACAAGGCCCGCCAGCGTTGTGCTTTGCCGTTGGCACCTGTATGCGCCCACCCCACGGCCATATTGCGTGCCATTGCGACAAATGCTGTTTGCACATTGTGCGTTTTGTCATGCTCCGGTGCCTGAAGCTTGATGAATGCCCGATACAAAGGCAAAAGTGTCTGCTGAATTTCCTGGTCCGCCTGGCGACAGGTCCGGCGGGATTTTTGCCCGATAAACAATCTTTCCCACCGTTTCCATTGTATCCCGTGGTATATAAAGTTTTGCATGCGCGGGCAATTGATCAGCAAATTGCGTTCCATCAACTCCAGCATGGCACTCCGCAAACGCATGGATTCCGGATGGTTGCTACTGGTCTGTTGGGCCAGACGAATAAATGCAACCGACTGATCAAACGCACTGGAATCGTAAGCGTTGTGACATAAGTTGCGCAGGATCGGCAGCAAATTCAGCGCCCAGGCCTCAGGTAGATTCATTATTTCCTGTGCAGTGGCGGGTTTTTCAAAACCACCGGCGGATCCGGTCGCCTCAACCTCCGCCGACCAACGCAGATAACTTTCCGCGCGCAGGCTTAAACCCAAAGTGGCCAAGGCCGCACACCAGGAGACATGGTCGCTGGAAATATCCGGCGATTTTTTCGCCAGATCAAACACACACGCCAGCGCCATGTCATGAGCCTGCAAGGCACGCAATGATACCCCTGTCGCCGGGGCGGCTTTGGCCGCGACCGCATTTAACTCGCCGGGCAGTGCGGTAAACCACCAGGCCCGCGCCACCAGCCGCGTTGCCGGATTCATCAGCAATCCAACGGCCCGCTCCAAATCCGTCTTTTCGCGGGGGACCGGACCGAATTGGGGAAAATCCCATGGGGTGGGGGGAATTTCCGCCGGGCTTTTCCATATTCGCAT
>JAJZEY010000327.1 GCA_021805585.1 Planctomycetota bacterium | reverse complement strand
TAGTTTTTGCGCGAGGTGAGTTTTTTACGCTTTTTGGAGGTCCAAATGAGTCCCTAAGACTTATTATAATATGTTATAAGTTCAAATATTTACCTGGGATCAATACACGCAAAAGGTAGCGTCCGCGATTGGCGCGCCCGCACCACGTTTTTACCATATTTCCACAGACATGCTGTTGAAAATGGCCCCCGGCCGCTATCCCATGCTGGCCGAAGCCCATCGGTTTCATTCGGTTTACGACGGCCGAAAGCTGCGCCGCGACCTGCCGCAATTTTCGCACAGTGTGCCGTTTGAAGAAGGCATTCGGCGCAACGTGGCCTGGATGGATGCAAACCCCGGACTTGTGCCGCCATCACGGCATACCGATCATGACCGGTGGATCAGCCGTTTTGAAGTCCTGACCGACGGCATCCGGTCCGGGACGTTGTCCACACACTGACCGCACGGAGCTATACGCATGACGATAAAAACTATCAGGGAATGGATACACCGGGTCATTTCCGCGCTGCTTTTGTTCGCAATATTGCACGCATGGAATAATGCCCGGGGACGGGATATTGGTCCGGGCTGGCCTTACCGCCGACCTTTATATGTGAATTTTGCGCGGTCGTCGGCACCGGGAAAAGCCATGGCCTGGGCGGAATTTTATACCAACAAGGCCAGATTGCCTGACGGTGCGGGTTTGCGCGTTACATCGGCCGACGGCCGCCTGCTTCCCATGCGAATATTGCGAATATCCCCCACGGACAGTCAGGTGCGATTAACATTCGACGCCCCCGCCGCCGGACGTTACTGGGTCTGGTGGGGAAATCCTTCTCCTGGAGCGGCGGGACCCGCGCTGCAAATAAGCCGCGGTGTGCTGATGCAAATTTATTCCCGCGGCCGGGGCGCGGCGCGAACTCGGCGGGAAATGCGGCATCTGTTTAAAAATCAAAAGCCGATTGGTTCCTATTTTATTTCATCCATATTTCAGCGGTATAACCCGATGGGGCCGGTAAACAATGACCTGATCCGCTACAGCGGAGAACTGCATATTGTGCAGCCGGGGCGGTATGTGTTTGCCTTTGATGTGGATGGTGCGGGCTATTTTGACCTGGATGGGAACAATCTTCTGGAAAAACGGAGCCTCGGATGGATGCAGGGCCGGGTTCGGTTCAAAAAGTCAATCCGCCTGAAAGCCGGCTGGCACCGTGTGGTGGTAGGTCAATTTCACCGGTGGGGTGCCACGGGCGTAGCGCTGGACTGGCGCTATCCCGGCGTGAAGTATTTTTCGCCGGTGCCTCCGGCCGCATTTGCCCCCATTGCCACGGCACGCGCCGGGGCGCTCCGGAAAACCGCCGGGGGTTATGCGGCCGACTTTTCCATTCGCCCGCAGGCCCAGATTTTTGTTCCCGCCTCGCATTATTTTCAGCGGTACAGTTTTTCCGCGCTGGTTCCAGCCAGCTTTTCGCCATCGGTTACCTGGCGGTTTTCCGACGGCCAGCGCGCCGACGGCCTTCAGGTAAATCATGTGTTTATGACGCCGGGAATTTACCGGGTGGCCATGCGTGTGAATCAGGCCGGACACAGCTTTCATACATCCATGCGCTTTGCGGTAAAATCAGAAATGTACGCGCTATTTCCATTTCCACCGGCGGATCCACCGGTTCTGGTCGCCAACATTCTCAATACCTATCACACCGGCGGACTTAATGCCGAACAGCTTTATCGCGGAGTTGAGTTTTTTCATCGGTACAATACCTACCATGGGTTGTCGCGGTGGGGATTGGCCTGGGCCCGGTCGAAAGACCCGCAAAGCGCCCAACAGGTAACCAAAGCGGCCGGACTGATTGCCCGCGGCCTTGTGGCAAAAAATAATTTTGTGCAGGCTGCGAATATTTACTGGCTGGCAGCGAAAAAAAGAATTTCCGCCTTGGCCCAGTGCCACGCTTTGCAGCAGTATGCCGTGCTGATGTGCAACCATACGGACTTTGCCGCCAAAGTACTGGCCAGGCTCCAGGCCTGGCGAAGTGGCCATCATCAACTGCCGACCGCCCAAAAGCGGCTGATTTCCGTCGCTTTGGCTTATGCGGCCGTTGGCACGGGAAACGGCAAACTTGCTTCATCTTACATTGCCGCCTCCGGTGGATCGGCCATGGCCTACAGCGCGGCTGAAATTCGCCAGGGCGTGCTGGCGCGCAATGTGGAAAGCTATATTCAGTCGAATCATTTGCGGACGGCCCGCCACCTGCTTGATGAATGGGATGCGGATTTTCCGCAGGCTGTCGTGAAGGGGTATACCAGACTGTTGCGCATGAAGTTGCTGCGCCACGCCGGCCATCCTATGGCCACCGTGCGAATGGCTATGCAATTTGTCGCGGCTGAACCCAAATCATTTTATGCAGCACGGCTGCTTTACGAAGCCCGCACCGCAGCCAACACCGCGGGCCATCGGAACAGGGCGCTGCTGATTTTTGCCAAGCTTAAACAGAATTATCCGGAATCGCCCTATGCCTATAAACAATAATCCAGATCAACGCGCGAAACGCGATTTTGGCAATAAGGCGGTGCCTGTTCTCAACGACCGGACTATAAACCGTCCGTGCGCGGCAACGGTGGCCACCTTCGCCCCGAATTTCATATCCCGTTTTGCACGGAGGGCGTTGGGCAATCTTCCGCCGGGGCATTGCGTTACGGTCGGCCCTTCTCCATTTTTATTTGCGATTTTTCTGACGCATGGCTCCGCCACCCAATTTCGATTATCGTCTGTTTGTGCGAGGAACGAAATATTTCCATGCTGGTAAAGGAGCCTGATGTGCCGCACGAATCGCCCGCCCAACCCCCGGCACCGCCGTTGACCAAGCCATCCTGCTTATTCTGTCGCATCGCTTCCGGTGAAATTCCCTGTTACCGCGTGTATGAGGACGACTGCGTACTGGCGTTTCTGGATATAGGTCCGGTCGTGGCTGGCCATGTACTGGTTATTCCCAAATCCCATTATAAAAACATTTTTGATATTCCGGCCCAGGCCATCGCGGAGGTCTCCGCCCGTTTGCCACGACTGGCCGGCGCGGTGGCTGCGGCCACGGGTTCCCCGGCGTGCCATATTCTGTTGAATAGCGGACCCGAGGCAATGCAATCAGTTTTTCACCTTCACTACCATATTATTCCACGACGGGACGGTGATACCTTTTTTGTGCCATGGAAAGCAATGCGGCTTGATTCCCGTGCGGCGGAACCTTTAATCAGTGCCATTCGAGGTGCTTTGCGGAATCAGCCGGAATGATCCAATAAAAAAAATAGTAAGTTTCTCCGTTCGGCGGCAACTAAGTGTAACCGAATGTGTCGAACAATCGCCGCGGCGATCGGCGCTAAAAATTCTTCGCAGCTTGAAAGGTGATGACAAAATGGATGACACGATGAATAATAAGCTCGCCAGTACCTTGCGACTGTTGGGTATTTGGGTCATGTGTCTTTCCCTTCTTACCGCCGCCACAGCGGGCCGATCGGTCACACTTCCCGCAAAAGCCGCGACCAAAGCCTCTCCCATGCCAAAAGCGGCGAAACCCGCCGCGTTCACTTTAGGCCATATTCCGGCATCCCATCCGGATGCAATTGTCGTTGTGCACAGCAAATTGACCCTTGCCAATGGCAAGGTCATGGACTACACCGTGCACACGGGCTATCTTCCGGTTACCAATGTGCAGGGCAAATTGCAGGCGAAAATATTTTTTATCGCCTATACCAAAGATATGCCGGCTGACCAGCGAGCCATGCGGCCGCTGACATTTTGTTTTAATGGCGGTCCGGGGGCCGGTTCGCTTTGGTTGAATTTGGGTTGCGCCGGCCCGATGCGCCTGGTCCTGACGCCCCGTGGCAACATTGGTCCCCCACCATTTAAGCTAAAATCCAACCCGCAGACCTGGCTGCGCGATACCGACCTGGTATTCGTGGACCCGGTGGGAACCGGTTTCAGTCGACCGGCTCCGGGGGTTCCGGGCGGAAAGTTCTATGGTGTGAGTCAGGATGTGCAATCCGTTGCGAAATTCATTCGCTTATACGTGACCATGTACAAACGCTGGGGATCCCCCACATTTCTGGCCGGCGAAAGCTATGGCACCACGCGGGCATGTGGACTGGCGGACTATTTAAGCGCCCATACCGGATTGGCCCTTAATGGCGTGATCCTGATTTCCTGCGCGCTGAATTTTCAGATTCTTGAGCCGAGCCTGGGAAATGACACCCCCTATCCCCTCTTCCTGCCCAGCTACACGGCCGCGGCCTGGTATCACCACAAGCTTGCGCCGGACCTGGAAAAGCATTTCCACAAAACCTTGGCCGCCGCCGAGCACTTTGCGCTTCACACCTATATTTCCGCGCTGGCCAAAGGAAGTTCCCTGCCCCATGCGGAAAAATTAAAGGTGGCCGCAACCCTTGCAAAATATACCGGCCTGTCGGAAAAATTCGTTCTGCTGGCGAATTTGCGGATCGGTCCGGGTACGTTCGAACAGGCTCTTTTACGCGATCGGCAGCGCGTCATTGGCCGTATGGATACGCGTTTAACCGGTTACAACCCGCATCCGACCGGCGGCAGTGCCTCCTGGGACCCGGCAATGTCGGAATTCATTGCGCCTTTTACGAGTGCTTTTAACCAGTATGTCCGTGGGGACCTGCACTATTCCAATTACCTTCCCTATAAATCCCTGGCGGGATTGCCCTGGAATTTCGGTCCCGGCGGAGCCGGATTTCTGTTCGTAACCGACAATTTACGCAACGCCCTGATTCGTGATCCATATATGCATGTACTTGTGTGCAGCGGATATTTCGATCTGGCCACACCCTTTTTCGGAACGGTTTATTCCATGGATCATCTGAATTTAAGCAGGCGCCTGCAAAGCCATATCAAGGAAGTGTTCTTTCGGGGCGGCCACATGCTGTATCATCCCGCGGACATGCGCAAGAAACTCGCGGTGGAAATTCACCGGTTTATACGCAGTGCTGCACATTTGAAGGCAAAACACTGATATTCGATAGGCTCGTAAGCCGACGGAGGATCAGCCGGGAAAAAGGGCTGCGCCTCTGAAATACCTTTTTTACGCTCTACCCCGCCCTGGATTAGACTGAAAAGCAAAGCAGCCCTTTGCCCTTCAGGCCTTAATTTGTTGCCCCATGTACTGATAGCTTTCCACAATCGCCACGATGCAGGCATCCACCGGCAGTACCGGCTTAAACGGATTGGCCGCTTCGCGTCCTTCCTCATAAGCCACCAGTGAACCCACCGATGCCCCCACCACGTCCGCAGCCACAATCGTCCAGCGCACCGGCTGTTGATTAAAATCAAGCGGCTGAATCAGCACCAGTTTTTGTGCGTCCAGGCCGGCAACGCGAATGCGAGCCTCAATCCCGCCAATAATTTTTCCAAGGTACATGCACCAACTCCAATGGATTCAAAATTCAAATCATTGCGCCAAGAATCCGGCGGGCAATGCCCAAATTGTCGGCCCGACCCGCTCTAATCGGACGCTGCCGCCGCCCGTTGGGGCCGCAATTCCGCCAAGGCTGAATCGACAATGGCCACAATGGCCAGTCTGGCGGGGCAGTCCTCCGTGGTCTTAAGCATTTCTTGAACCGCCCGTCCATCGCTGGTTACCAGCACCAGCGTATCAACCCCCGCGCCCAATGTGTCGATGGCAATTTGCGCGATTCCCGTGTTTTGTCCGTTTGTCGCATCCACGGGTTGAATGATGAGCAGCCGCGCGCCACGAAGCGTCGGGTGCTTCATTGAAGCGGTCAGCGTTCCTTGAACCTTGGCCATGAACATAAGCAATCCGATAAACAAAATTCTGAAAATCTCCGGCCATTCCCGCCCAAGCCGATCCGTCAGCTTTTCCTGAAAACCGGTTGGCCGGCGGCATCAATTCGATCAATCAGGGCCACCACGACGGCATCGGTCGCGCACGCCTTCATTCCCGGTGCGACGCGTGCGGAACTTCCCTGCGTCACCAGGACGATATCCCCCTCGCCGGCACCCAATTCGTCATTGGCGATTATCATGTTCTGGCCCGGAACAAGCTGGCCATCTTTAATGACATGGGCATGGGTCACCACAAGCTTTTTACCATCAAAGCCGGCATCCTTCACCGTGGCCACAACTTTTGCGACAACTTTTGCAATGATCATCTGATAAACTCCCGGCCCGCAGGCCATTTAACTTCCGCGCGGTTCCAATTTTTGCGTTCCAGGTCGCCCACAGGCTGGCGAGCCGGTAAGAAGCCCGATTATCGCACAGCTTGCCCCGCCTGCCAAACAGTGCGAAATGGAACAGCCGAATGGGG
>JAJZEY010000047.1 GCA_021805585.1 Planctomycetota bacterium | reverse complement strand
TGAATACTCAATTTTCCGGATTTTTGCAATTGCCGCAGTTCGCGTAAATTCGGGTTGCGACGTACCGCCAGTTGTAAAAGCTCCCGGTCGTTTAACGACGGCCCATGGACCGCAGGCAGTGCCGACGGCGGGTCTAGAGCGGCGGTGGCGGATCGACCGAGCACCGCATTAAGCCGCGCCAGAAGCGACGGTATTCTGGCCTTCAGCGCGGCCATGCGCACCCGCAGCGTATCGATTGAATTCTCGCCAGCCAGCCAGTCCGCGGTCGGTCCGCCGGTGCTTACGGCCACCTTGCGCAGCATTACAGCGGATCGGATGTTGGCCAATTGCAGCCGGGTCAATTTCAGCAATTGAAAAGTGCTCACATACCGATACCAGGCGATCAGGACATCTCTGCGGAGGGAAAAACGCGCGGACATATATTTCCACCCGGCGGCCTTTGCCTGGTGGAGCGCCCTTTTGGCCTGCACGGACATTTTTGAAGGCCAGCGAATATCGGCGCTACCCATGTTGGACACACCAAGCGTGGAATTTGCCAGGGAAGCGGTTCCATTGGTCAGCAGTGTTCCGGCATTCAGCATCACAGTGGTCGGTTCAGTACCCGCCTGCGGAATTTGATCAATTGCCGAGCGCCAGTTCCAATAGGCCTGCTCCACGGCCGGGTTGTTGACCAGCGCATAGGCCACGAGTTGGTGCGGCGTGGCTTTGATTGGCAATGGCGGCAGATGGCGCTCTGCATAAGGCTTGGCAAACGGCTTTCCGGCTTGCGCCGCTGCCAGACGCAAGTGCGATTCCCCCGCCGGGTGCATGGTGCAGCCCGCCAGACCTGCCAGAAGAAGTACAACGGCACAGCGATATTTCATGAGGCATCTCCTGTGGGTGCAGGCCGCTTACGCCTGAATTTCAGTGAAATCCGTGGTGCGCCGAACAGCTTCCAGCCCATGGCGATATAGTAAAGCGCCGGAAGAACCAGAAGCTCCAGAACAAATGCCGTTCCCAGGCCGCCGATCATCGGGGCCGCCAGTCGCCGCATCACGGTTGCCCCCGCGCCATGCACCCAAAGCAATGGCGTTAGTCCAATCAGCGCGGCGCAGACGGTCATGGTCTGCGGACGAATGCGCCGCACCGCACCGGTGCGGACCGCCGCAAACAGATCCTGGCGGTCGCGCATGAGACCCGCATTTTTGGCCTCGCTAAAACTCACATCCAGGTACAGCAGCAGCACCAGTCCCATTTCCGCACACAATCCGGCCAGCGCGATAATCCCCACCCACACCGCCACCGAAAGCTGGTAGTGCAGAAAATACAACGCCCATATCGCACCCACCAGACCAAAAGGCACGGAAAGCAGCACCCCCAGCACCCGCCCCACACTTCCAGTCGCTACGAACAATAGAATGAAAATCGTCAGCAGCACCAGCGGTATGGCGAGTTTCAGGCGGCTATTGGATTCCTGAATCTGTTTATAAAGTCCGATCCACTGGTAGGTGTAGCCGGCGGGAAGCACAACCTGACCGCGGATGGCCGCATTGGCGCGGCGCACATAACCCAGCGTGTCATTTACAGTTGGTGTAATGTTGATGTAATTAAGCGTTAAGGCGTTTTGAGAGTCTATTTCCGGTGGGCCGGAACGGTAGGAAATATTGGCCACCATTCCCAGATTGATAAAGCCGCCATTGGGTGTGGCAATGGGCAATGCCTTCAGCGCGGTCACGCTGCCGCGCAGATTCCGGAAATAGCGCACCGTAATCGGCAGCCGCTGCAATCCAATTACCATGGTGCTCACCGGTTCTCCCCCGATGGCCATGGTGATGATTTTCTGCACCGCGCCCTGGGTTAAACCATATCGCGCCGCACTCAGTCGCCTGACATGAATGCTCAGATAATATCCCCCCAGCGGCTGATTCGCGATCGCACTTCCCGTTCCGCGGACGCCCTGCAACACATGGGCAATCTGATTGGAAACCTTGCCCAGCACTCCCAGATTTTCCCCAAACACCCGTATCCCAAGCAGGGTTTTGCTGCCTGTATTCACCATGTTCACCCGGTTGGTGATGGGCATCGTCCAATACACAACAAAACCCGGGATTTTCAGGGCTTCGTCCATTCCCGGATGACGCTTCCCGTCGGCACCCGTCCAGCCATGCTTTACCTGCATCAGCGTCAGATGGGCTGTGGTCGGCCAGAATGTATGCGCAAACGGCCACGCCAGCCAGTGCGGCCAGGAATCATAAAACCGCCCAACCGGCACGCTGGGCCATTGCGACCGGCGTTTGAGCCGCACTATCGTGTCTATCATATTCATCGGTGCCGAATCGGTGGCGGTGTCCGCGCGGCCAATCTGGCCGAAAACAGACTTTACTTCGGGAAAGCTCTTGATAATTTTGTCGCTTTGCCCCAGTACATACCGTGCCGCCCCAACACTGATACCGGGATAGGTTGTTGGCATGTATTCCAAATCCCCTTCGTAAAGCGGAGGCGTAAATTCCGTTCCCAGCCGGGACATCGGCCAGAGAATCGAAAGGCAAAGCCCCGCCATCAGAACCAGAATTGGCCATCGCAAAAACATGGCAGCGCGAAAAACAGGATCAAAACACTTTTGCAGCATGCGGGCGACAAAATTGCGATCTTCATGAATGATCTTCTGCGGCACGACCAGCAATATTGCCAGAGCCATCCAACCGATACACAGCCACCCGCGGTAGCGCCCCAGTTCACTGGTCGGACCCGGCACATGATAAAGCCCGATTGCCGGCAGTATCACAATAGCCAGGGCAACAGGCCATTGAATCCACCATGGCCAGCTTTCCGGAAATAATCGCGGGCTTATGAAATAAATCATCAGCACCGGCACAATGGTAATCGACAGCAGCGCCGCCGAGGCGATTGCAAAGGTTTTAGTCAGCGCCAGAGGCGAAAACATTTTTCCGCTTTCGCCCGGCAATACAAATATCGGCAGAAAACTTACGGTAATAATCAGCAGACTGAAAAACAGACTCGGCCCGACTTCCGCCGCCGCAGTCAGTATAAGTTCCGCTCGCGGTACCTGCGGATGGCCGTTTTTGACGCGCTCTTCATCCCGATTGATGTGCTGGTGCGCGTTTTCCACCATGACGATGGCGCTGTCCACCACCACACCAATCGCAATGGCTATTCCGCTTAAACTCATAATATTGGCGCTGATACCCAGCCCATACAAAATCGCCAGGCTTATAATCATGCTCGATGGAATAACCGTTATCGCCACCAGACCGCTGCGGCCATGAAGCAGAAATACCAGGCATATCACCGCGACAACAATCATTTCCTCCATCAGGGTATCCGATAAGGTATGGATGGAACGCTTGATCAGGTTTGTGCGATCGTAGCCGGTCTTGAATATAATTCCCGGCGGCAAGCTGTTGGTCAGCACCGCAATTTTCCGTTTGAGCCGTTGAATAACACGGTAGGTATCCGCACCCGAACGGACCACCACAATTCCTCCCACCGCTTCACCCAGACCATTCCAGTCCAGAAGGCCCAGCCGCTGCGCCCCGGCTATTTGAACCGTGGCCACGGTGCCCAGCAAAATGGGCGTACCATCCTTCGCCTGGCCAACCGGTACATTCCGAAGTTGGCCGATATTTTTTAAATACCCGCGGCTGCGCACAATGTATTGAAATTCGCTGCGATCCACCACCGCTCCACCCACATCATTGTTGGATTGCTGAATGGCCCGCGTCACCTGATTGATGCTAAGGTGGTATGCCCGCAGCTTGTTGGGATTCAGCACCACCTGGTATTGCTCCTCAAAACCACCGAGGCCCGCTACTTCGGAAACGCCCGGCACCGCTTCAAGCTGGTATCGGACGAACCAATCCTGCAGCGATCGCAATTGGCCCAGATTAATATTGCAGGAAACCAGAGGCTGTCCCGACAGGGGCGATTTTCCCGGATGGTCAAAACCCCGCACCAATTGCAACCCCTTGCGGTCTTTTACCGGTGCCTGTACCCGATGCGCATACCAGTGACCGGATTGGCTGTTATGCCATATTCCATTGGGATGATGCCGCGCATACCAGCCCGGATACAGCGCGTACTGAAAAGCCCAGCCCGCTCCCGTTGCGTCTGGACCAAGTTGCGGATCAATTCCTGCGGGTAATAGCGCCTTGGCGTAGCTCAGGTATTCGAGTACACGGCTTCTTGCCCAGTATAAATCCGTTCCATTTTTGAACACGACCGTAATCAGGGAATACTCAAACATGCTTTGACCGCGCACGGCTTTTACATCCGGCACATGAATCAACTGCGTTTCCAGCGGATAAGTCACCTGCTTTTCCACCACTCCCGGCGATTGGCCCGGGTAGTCGGTCAGCACCAGCACCTGCACATCGGATAAGTCGGGAACCGCGTCCAGCTTGCTGTGAAACGCCGCCCAGCCCGCAATGGCAATTATCATCAGCGAAAGCAGCGCCACCAGCACGCGGTTCTTTATGGACAATTCAATAATTTTACGGATCATGTTGCGGTCCATTCCTTGGGGATAAATCGGCTTAAAATCCTGAACACCGGCGGCAATCCGCATCTATTTGGACATTTTTGGTGCCGGCCTCGTGCCGGCAACCGGCTTGGCCGCCGAGGCTTCAGGCGAAAATCGGGCTTTAATCTGGTTATATTGAGACTCCACATCAATCATGAATTGGCCGCTTGTCACCACTTTTTGTCCAGGCCCAAGGCCGGATAGTACCTGCACCAGACCGTGCGCCCCCACCAGTCCGGTCGTGACCTTTACCGGGTCATAATGCCCGTGCGATGTTTCAATGAAAACCAGTTCGCCGGTGCCCGTGTTTATAACCGCCCGGCGCGGCACCAGAATGGCGTGCTTCACGGGCCTCGTAAGAATATCGGCCAACGCAAACATACCCGGGAGAAGCTTCCCATTGGAATTATCCAGGGCCACCCGCACCGTGATGGTATGATTTTTCGGGTTTTCCAACGGGTCTATGAAGATAATTCGCCCGGTAAACTTCTTGCCCGGAAACGCCGCGATACCGGCCACCACGCGCTGCTTCATCGCAATCCAGGGAAGTTGGTTCTCATACACATAGGTGTTGAGCCAAAGCGTGGAAAGATTATCAATGCGCATCACGATCATGCCGGACGTAATGGGTGATTTCCGCTGTACTTTTACCTGCGTAAGGACGCCGTTGGCGGGGCTTAAAAAAGTGACATACACTTCCGGTTTCAAGGTTTTAAGGACCGTTTGAACGGTGGCCTGATTCACGCCCAGAAACTTCAGTCGCATGGAAACAGCCCCGACCAGTCCTCGGGCCTGGGCAAGCGCCTGGCTATCCGTACTTTTTTCAGCCATAGCGACCATCTTTTGCGCCGCCACGAGTTCCTGTTCCGCAGCCACAATCTTCGGACTGTACAGTGTCAGCAGCGGCTGCCCACGCCGGATGACGGTACCATTGGTAGTCGCAAAAAGTTTGCCGATCCAACCATCCGTGCGCATGGTGATCGCCACGCGATTGGGTGCCGGCACCTCCAAGGTACCGACGGTTCGCACGTCCCTGGTCAATGCGCCCATAGTGACCGAACCGGTTTGAATGCCCATATTCTGCACCATGGCGGGATCCACATGAACCTGTCCCGAATTGTCGCTCTTACTTGATGGCGCGTAGACCGGTATCAGCGCCATTCCCATGGAACTGACGCCCGGCTTTGGCGAAATGGACGATGCTCCGACCATCGGATCCCACCAATAAAGAATTTTACGTTTGGCGGTGGCCTTTGCGGATGTATGCGCTATTGCCGTTGTGCCCGTTTTGCCCGGCTTTTCTGGCCCGCTCCCGCCGCCGCCAACGGCTTGTCCCGAAGGGTATTGAATAAGAATTGCCAGCAAAAAGCCGAACATGGCGCAAATAATGCCTATAAGTCCGGTTGTAACAGGTCCAAGCCGCATAAAAATATTCCAAATTTAGCCGCCGGCACCCGGCGATCCGGGGTGGGCGTGCGCCACAAGCGATTCATGCCGGTGATGGCGAAACCGCTGTTATAATAATATAAAATCTATATGTGTGTATGTATTAAATTAAAAGTACCGTCCGCCGGCTTTGTGGTGTGTGCCGGGACGAATCAGCCCGCCGAAGAACCGGTGCGGACCGGATCGCGGAAGGGTGAAAAAGAAAGGTCGCCACCGCAGACTGCGGCGTAAGAAGATTTCGGATATTTAATACCAATGGGTAAAGCGCCGGCGGAAACCGGCTGGAGCCGACCAGCCGACATTTGGAACAGGGCCGCGGGCTTCCGCCGCCGAACCAGGGAGATCCTTTGCCCGACCCGCCA
>JAJZEY010000417.1 GCA_021805585.1 Planctomycetota bacterium | reverse complement strand
TGCAAGTAATCTTCGCTGGCATAGCTCCATTGGCTGACATGATGCCCAGGCCGGTAAAAGGTCTGAATCCAGTGACTGTAAAGCGCCGGAATCCAATGGTGCGATATTGGAAAGCGCAATTTAAAACTGCCGGCCCCGGTGCCAAAAATTGGATGACTGGTCGTCATGCCCCAGGCAACCCGCCAGGCCAACACCCGACTGGAATGGAGCGTATCAAAATATCGGCCAAATGATGACCAGCGGGGATTTAAGAAAAATGAGCAGGCGGCTATGACAGTTAAACCGGCAACGCAACACGCAATGGCAACCGGCCATTTGCCTCGCCCTGTGGCCGCAACGGTGGCGGACGATTGCCGCATCTGGCCGCGATGCCGCATATGCAACCGCAACAGCAGAAAAGCCAGAAGACCGATTTGCACCAGACCGATCAGAACAGCCCCACGGGAAACATTTACCAGAAGTCCCAAAAGTGTTACGCCGCCAGCAAGGGTAAAAAATATACCTTCCCGACGGCGGCGCGGGGCCATGAAACCAAGTGCGGCCAGCCCCATTTGTGCGGGAATCACCAGATTCAAGAATGCCCCGGCGATTCCATGATAATTAAACGGGCCAAAGGGCGAAGTCGGAAAGTCCGGCTTGTGCACCATGGCCGGCAACCATCCCCAGCGCGCCGCCAGGCCATAACACGCGACACTCGCACCAACGATCGCCATTAAATACCAGATTACCTTTCGCCAACCGCGGCGGCCCATCAGGTCAACGGCAATCAGCAATGCCAGAAGAATAACCGTGATATGAAGCATTGAAGCGACCGCCAGCGATCGGTCGGAAGCTCCGGGCAGGAACGCTACGGGCGGTTGCATCGGCAGCAACTGGTGCGTCTGCCGGTCATAGGCGCTGCGGGCATTGAAAGCCATGAACCAGCCCTGCAGCAGAATCCAGCCGGTGCAGACCCGTAAAATGCGCGGGATTTTCCGCTTCGGCGAAGGCACCAGCCGGGACAATATCCAGAATACCCCGCCAGCCCCCAGCAGAAGTTCCAGACCCGCCAACGGCATCGGCCAGACACAGCCCCATGCCCACGGAGCATAAACAATTGCAACGCAGGCAAGGCCGCCCGCCAGGCAACGAAAGAAACCTTGGAAACTCTGGCTGCCATTCATGGAAGGTACCCGAGGGGCGGTTGCGGTGGTTTGCGGTACACCCCGCGGACGGTGGCGGGTGCCCGAATCGCCGGCAAACGCCAGCCGGCCCCGGCCACAGACAACCGCAGGCCATGGCTAAAGTCGAAAAGTAGCGTCGGAAAGTTTCATCGGCCGCTCGGGCGGTTCAAACACCTGATTCATATCGTACACATGATTAAAATCGGTAATGGAATCTTGTGGTGTTTTCCGCATGATTCCATCTTCCACCATGGCGAACACAATGCGCCCGAAATCTTCCGTGCGATTAATATTCCAGTGCCGCAGCACAGCGCGGGCCATCACGCCATACCGCCGAATGGCGAAATCGCGCAATCCCCAGGAAAGTTGCTGGCCGGTAATGTGACGTTGCGGCTCTTCGGCGTTTTTTTCCGCCTCATGAATCCGCGACACCGCATACGCCAGGCCGTGGCGAACAAATTCAAAAGCCTCCGGCGGGTAAATTCCCGTATTCCGGGCAATCTGTTTCAGGGTTTTCTTTTCAAGTTTGTTCATGCACTCACCGAACCCTTTCCCGAAAACTCTGGTCGCGTCAACCGTCCAGTTGGGCCGGTCCTCATATCAAGCCGCCAGACTGGTTATAACTCTCCCGCCCTTCGCCTTCAAGTCGCGTGAAAGGTTTGTCCGCGGTTCCAGGCCGGTTGCAGTGTGCGGCACTATTTTTTTTACGGGAATCGGAATCCAAAAATTCCAGACTCCCAATCATGGCTGATTTACATTAAAATAGTCGCTGCGGAAAAAATTCCGGTTGGTCCGGTAAATTCCGCATTTAAACGGAGTTCCGCCTGGTGAATGTTTCCAAAACAGCGACGGCAGCCGGTTTTGGGGGGGGCAAACGCGGGCCAAATCGAGCCATACTCGCGGCCATAGTTCCGCTGGTTGTTTTAGCCATGTGGTTCTGCGCAACTGGCATGCGCAGCGGCGGCGACCGTCCCCATCCCCTTCCCGGATTGCCCACCGTAACAATGCGGATCAAACAATCCGCATTCACCTTGTGGGTCGCCGTCACCAGTGCCCAGAAGGAAAAAGGCCTGATGAATATACCCAGGCTTTCCGCCAACCAGGGCATGATATTTGTGTTCCAGCCGCCGCAGGCCACAAGATTCTGGATGAAAAACACGCTGATTCCGCTGGATATTCTTTTTATCCGAAAATCGGGAAAAATTACGAATTGCCTGACGATGCCGGTGGACAACGGCAAAGCAATATATCGCAGTCGCGGTCCGATTTCCTTTGCCATTGAATTGCAAGCCGGTTCCATTCATCGGTGTGGGCTGCATGAAGGAATGATTATATCATTGCCCATCCGACAGCTTAAAAAGATATGCTCAGCCGCAAACCGGGAAGTGAGCCAGCCATGAACAGGCCAAACTTTCCGGCGGCAGTCGCCCGCCACCATCGTGTGCTGTTTGTCCAGCGGTTTTTTCGCGAAATAAAACCGACCCGGCCGGTCCATTATCTGGCGATAATTGGCGGACTATTCGCCGGCCTTTTTGTACTGCTTTTGCTTCTAGCGGCCAGTTCGCCTGGCTGGTATCGCCCGCTGAATCCGATTCACCGCCAGGTGCGCGACAATGCCAATCATGCACAGGCCTCCTTTCTGGCTTTGCGCAATGAATTGCAAAATCCGCGGCTCAATCGCATTACCTGGCGAATCACACAGGATGAAATAAACTCGCTACTGGCGGTTACTTTGGAAAATGTTCGCCGTGGTCGGCGGCATTATTCCCCAACCACTTCGCTGGCCAATCCATTTATTCATTTTGAAGATAACACCATTGTTTTCGCGATTAAGGACAACCGCCTGCCGCTGCATCCGGTGGTGACCTTGGCCGTGAGCGTGCACATGATGCCAATGGTTGCCGGCAACGAACCAAGTGCACGCCTTGGCATTCGGTCTTTGCACCTCGGCCTGCTGCCGGTACCCAGGTCCATTGTTGTGCAAAAGGTTGCCGGCTTGCAGCCGCGGATCGCCCAGTCTTTACGCCAGACCCTGGCGGTATATGCGGGTGTCGGATATGCCAAATCCGCCGCGCCGCAAATTATGAATTGGCTCTCATCCATACTGGCCGGCAAGCCTTTCCCGCTGGAAATAAAATCAAAATACCGGCGGCTGTTTGTTTCGCGAATTTCCGTCCGCGGCACCCACACTGGTCAACGCGGCAACACCGATCCCCCTGAACTGACGATTGAATTTGCGGCAAATTAACGGATGAAGGCGGTCAATTTCATGCGCAGGCAGGAGATACAGGCGGTACTGGACGCCGCGGGCAGCGGTCCGAAGCATCATTTCGGCCAGAATTTTATGATGGACGAATCCGTGCTGGCCGCCATTATGGATGCGGCGAATATTGGCCCTGCCGATATTATTCTGGAAGTCGGACCGGGTCCGGGAAACCTGACAAACCTGCTGGCCCGGCGCGCCGCCGCGGTACTGGCGGTGGATGTGGATGCGCCGCTGTTACGTGCCGCATCCGGTTATTGGTCGGCCGAAAAGAATATTCGCTGGCTATGTGCCGATGTGCTTGCGGGCAAGCACCGGATAAACCCAGTTGTCATCCATGCGGTCAATCAACTGGCCCAGGAACATATTGCCCCCCGGTCCGGCGTCAAGCTGGTTTCCAATCTGCCCTATAATGTCGCCAGCCCGCTGGTCGCCGAACTGCTGGTATTGCAGTGTTTAACCGGCCAAATCGCCACAACCGGTACCCTGCCGGACTTCCGCCTGGAACGAATGGTGTTTACGGTTCAATGGGAAGTGGCACAACGCATGGCCGCCACAGCCGGTACCGGCGATTATGGCGGCCTCGGCGTTCTGATTCAACTGCTGGCGCGTGTGGAGGTACTGCGGTCAATCGCCCCCGGTTGCTTCTGGCCGCCACCAAAAATCCGGTCCGCACTGGTGCGGATAACGCCGGATATCGACTTAATGAAAAAAGTGGCCCATGTTCGCTGGCTTCAGATTGTCATCACACGTCTGTTTTCCCATCGGCGGCAGAATCTGGCAAATGCCCTGCGACATGGCTTTAAAAGTCTTTCGTTTCCGGCCCTTTCCGCCGCCGCGACCGATGCCGGATATGATTTGCGGGTACGCGCCGAAACGCTTCCTCCTGATCGGTTGCGCCGACTGGCGGATGCACTTTGGACGATGGATGGGGTGGCGGATTCCATGCGGCAAATAGCCGGCGAACAGGAAAACCAAACGCCGCCGGCAGAGTCCGATTCCTGTTGCCACTGAAATTACATAAGGATACTACATGTCTGATTATGTTGTGATTAATGGCCAAATCGTACCTTACGACCAGGCCCGTATCGCACCGTTTGACAGCGGATTCCTGCATGGAATCGGTCTGTTTGAAACCATGCGCGGTACGGAGGGCGGCGTGCCCCTGCTGGAACGGCATCTGGGGCGACTGCACACAAGTTGCCGGGAATTGGACCTGACCGTTGAACTGGATTCAGCCGCCATTGCCGCCCAGATCGCCGAATTACTGGAGGCCAATGACCTGACCGATGCGCGTGTCCGGCTCACCGTGTCACATGGAGACATGATGGCCGCCGACGCTCAACAGCCCGACCCGCCCCGAACGGTGCTGATTTCCGCAGCGCCCTTCAGTCCTTATCCCGAAACACTGTATGAAAAAGGAATGACCGTGGAGGTCAGTGGCTATTATCAGAATCCGATGTCTCCCCTCTGCGGGCATAAAACCACCAGCTATATGGACCGCATGTTCGCACTGCGCTGCGCACAAAAAGCCGGCGCGGGCGAAGCGCTGTGGTTTAGCGCGTCGGAAAAATGGCTCGCGGAAGGATGCATCAGCAACGTGTTCCTGGTGAATAAAGCCGGCGAGGTCGTTACCCCCCCGCTCAGGGTTCCCGAAAAGCCCGAACTTAGACTGGTGCTTCCCGGAATTACGCGACAGCGGGTGCTGGAAATCGCCGCAGCGGAAGGAATTACGATCGTGGAAAAGCCGCTGCGTATTGAAGATGTTCTGCTGGCATCGGAAATTTTTATCACCAACAGCATCATGGGAATTATGCCGGTTGTGCGGGTGGAACGTCATGCGGTCGGCACCGAAAAGCCGGGCGAAAAAACCCGCCAGTTGCGCGCCATTCTGCGGACTAGTGAACAATCATCCTGAAAATAATCGCTTTGTGCGCACGCAGGCCAATATCCGATTCTTTTTTCCAGCATTTAGCGATGTACATTTATTTTCAATTTTGCCTTAATACGTTTGATAATTAAATCCACTTTTGCGATTTATTTTTATCGTTCGATACGTTACCAGTCAACCAAGATAGATAAAACATCGCCATTTGATAAAAATATTGACGATATTATGAGATTATGGCGATGATGGCTGCGGATCGAAAACGTCCAGCATCAACACCCACAACTTGTGCGCAATCACTTTGCACAAGATTGATTAATTTATTATTTTGTTCTTGACACTTGCGCATTTATATACTATAACCATGCCATCAGCGTGCGTTCGTCCGCATGAAATCAGGCTCTGGTGCCAGGCGTTTTGCCTATCTAAAAATTAGTCTGCTCGGCTCTTTTTTGTCGGCTCATTGTTCTGTGCGGAAACCAAAATCGGCTGGCGTTAATGCGAGTCCCTTACGCAGGTATTGAAAATCGGTCTGTTTTTCCTGCCTTCCGCGGCGGAGCGGCGCGTTGCCGCGACGGTTGCGGGGCAATTCTTTTCAGGAGTGAGAATTATGATTCTCAAATCTTCAGGTCGTATGGTTGCCGCAGCCGCCCTTTTTGGAGGCTTCTGTTCCCTTGCGGGCACCGTCAGCGCGAACAGCGTCGGTGTGAAAATTTCGGAAATCGGTGATGGTTACACGTTTCCAACTTTCGCTGGAACCGCAGGCGTCACAATTGCCAATGGCGGCAGCGGAAATTACGCACAGGCGAATTGGAATAACATCTCCGGCGAGGAAGGTACCAAGATCACCAATGGCTCTTTGGCAACGCTGACTGACAACACGGGTGCCACAGCCAATGGTGTCGGAGGAAATCCAATTACGTTCAGTTACACCACCGCGCATTACATCAACGCCACCAAGTCGGTCACGTCCACCAACAATGCCACCGCGTCGGCGGACCAAATACTTGTGTCCGGTGCCATTGAAAATGAC
>JAJZEY010000042.1 GCA_021805585.1 Planctomycetota bacterium | reverse complement strand
CGCGTCATCCACATACAGAAATTCGCGGGAGGCTTTACCCGTTCCCCAGGCCACAATCTCCTGCCGATCCGCGGCCTGGGCTTCAACAAATTTCCGGATAAGTGCTGGAATCACGTGGGAACTGGCTGGATTGAAATTATCGCCGGGGCCGTAAAGATTCACCGGAAGCAGGTAAATGGCATTCAGGCCATACTGTTGTCGGTAGCCCTGGCACATGGTAAGAAGGGCCTTTTTAGCGATTCCGTAAGGTGCGTTGGTTTCTTCCGGAAAACCATCCCACAAATTTTCCTCACGAAACGGCACCGGTGTGAATTTTGGATAGGCGCAAATGGTTCCCACCTGAACAAATTTTTTCACGCCATACGCCCGGGCCGCCTCCAACAGATGCATTCCCATCGCCATGTTGGCGTAAAAATAATAGCCGGGATTTTCCCGGTTAGCGCCAATTCCGCCCACCCGTGCGGCCATGTGAACAATTACATCCGGCCGCGAGCGGTCTATCAGTTGTTCGGTTTGTTCCTGCCGGGTCAGATCGCAATCCGCGCTGCGCACCACCGAAATATCCGCCTCCGGCACACCCATGTCATTTAATTTACGGCAAAGCACCCGCCCCAAAAATCCGGCACCACCGGTAATCAGATATTTCATGCAAGCACCCTTCCAAACCGAATCGGGACTTTACCCATTATCGGGTGCGTTCCCGATGGGAGCGGATTAATTTTTCCTGTTCCGCCAGTTCCATATCATGGTCGATCATCATGCGGGCCAGCGACTCCAGATTCACCCGCGGTTTCCAGCCCAGCCGCTGCCGAGCCTTGCTTGAATCGCCCAAAAGCAAATCAACTTCCGAAGGCCGCATGTAACGTTCGTCCGTGGCCACAAATTTTTTGTAATCCATTCCCAACAGGGCAAAGCAAAGCTCCACCCAGTGCCGAACGCTGTAGGTTTCTCCGGTGGCTATTACAAAATCTTCAGCCGTCGGCTGTTGGAGCATCAGCCACATGGCTTCCACATAATCACCGGCAAATCCCCAATCGCGTTTGGCCTCCATATTGCCCAGATACAGCCGGTCCTGAAGACCGAGCTTGATGCGGGTGGCCGCACGGGTCACTTTGCGGGTCACAAACGTTTCACCCCGTCGGGGCGATTCATGATTAAATAAAATGCCGTTGCACGCATACATCCCGTACGCTTCACGGTAATTCACCACCTGCCAGAACGAGTATACTTTCGCGCAGGCATAGGGACTGCGCGGATGAAACGGCGTGGTTTCCTTCTGCGGTGTTTCCACCACTTTTCCGAACATTTCGCTGCTTGAGGCCTGGTAGAAGCGAATCGGAAGTTTCACCTCGCGAATGGCCTCCAGCAGCATCAGCGTGCCCAGTGCGTCAGCACTGACCGTATACACCGGCTGATCAAAGCTTACGCGAACGTGCGACTGGGCCCCAAGATTGTAAACTTCCTGCGGCCCACACCGCGTGAGAATATCCCGCAGGCATGAAGCGTCCGTCAGATCGCCATAATGAAGGTGCAGCCGTCGGCTGCTTTCGTGCGGGTCCTGGTATATATGGTTCAATCGTTCGGTATTGAAACTGCTGGAACGGCGAATAATGCCATGCACGTGATAGCCTTTGGCCAGCAGGAACTCGGCCAGATAAGAACCATCTTGACCGGTTATACCGGTAATTAACGCGCACCGTGGTTGTGTGTCATTCATAAAAATCCGTTTCCGCTGCAAATCCGCGGCACTGGGTCGCGGACTTCCAAACTTTAACCGCCCGCCGCGCAGGAACCTGTAAGTCCGGGGGATTGCCGGTCACCGCATCCATTATCGGCCATTTACGGACGGCCATTTGGTTAAAACGACAAAAATACCGCAATCATTCGTTTTCCTCCGTTTGCGGGCGGCCTTAGGCCTTATTTACCATAGCGTGAACCTTCATCGGCAGGCCCAAAAGTTTAATGAAACCGATAGCGTCTTTGCCATCATATTCCGCGCCCATGGTAAAGCTGGCCAAGTCCTTTTGATACAGACTTTGCGGCGACGTGATCGCCGCGATCGTGGCACGGCCTTTGAATAGCCGCAACTTTACCCGCCCGGTTACATGGCGCATGGCATGGGTTACAAACGCATCCAGGGCCTCGCGCAGCGGGTGAAACCATTGTCCGTAATACACCAGTTCCGCATATTTAAGCGCCACCTGCTGTTTGTAATGCAGAGTTTCCCGTTCCAGACAAAGTGATTCCAGCCCGCGAATCGCCGTCAGCAGAATGGTGCCGCCCGGCGTTTCATAGGCACCGCGGCTTTTCATGCCTACCAAACGGTTTTCCACAAGATCCGTCTGGCCCACGCCATGGCGTCCGCCAAAGGCGTTGAGTGTTTCGATAATCCGGTGCGGTGCCAGCTTTTTGCCGTTCACGCCGACCGGTGTTCCGGCCTGGAAATCCACGGTTACAAATTCAGCGCGTCCCGGCGCTTTACCCACCGGCACGCTCATGACCCACAAGTTGTCAAGCGGCTCGTTTGCCGGGTCTTCAAGGTCCGCTCCTTCATGGGAAATATGCCACAAATTGCGGTCGCGTGAATATATTTTTTTCACACTTTGGGCAATGGGTACGCCTTTTTCCTTTGCATATTCAATGGCGGCCTCGCGGCTGCGCAGTTCAAACCGGTCATCTTTCCATGGCGCGATTATTTTTAATCCCGGCCCCAGCGCCATATAAGTTAATTCAAACCGCACCTGGTCGTTGCCCTTGCCTGTGGCACCATGTGACACCGCATCCGCCCCTTCCTTGAGCGCCGTCTCCACCTGATATTTGGCGATCAGGGGGCGGGCAATGGACGTTCCAAGCATATACGTATGTTCATATACAGCACCCGCCCGCAGCATGGGGAAGCAGTAGTCGCGGGCGAATTCCTCCCGCAGGTCCTTGACAATGCACCTGTCCGCCCCGCTGGCCAGCGCTTTTTGCTTAATGCCCTCAAGTTCATCACCCTGGCCAAGTTCTGCCGCAAACGCAATCACTTTGCAGCCGGGGTAGTTGTCCTTCAGCCAGGGAAGAATTACCGAAGTATCCAGTCCGCCGGAATAGGCAAGGACGATTTTTTTTACACTTTGGGTCTGGGCCATAAAAACGCTCCTTCATAAGCCAAGCGGGATATAATGCGCATTTGCCGTCCGCTTGGCAACCCGACGGGCAACTTTCAGCCATCTTGCGAGTGTCCAAATGTTCCGGCAACCGATGCCAAACGGCGGTATCAAGCAATCCGAAGCTGCTTGCCGACGGCATGTATGCCGGCGGATTCATATGGTTCCGCCAAAAACTTAGCCGCATCCGGCCTTATCGGCACAAAAGAGAAAAGGACCATTCCCGGTCAACCTGGCCGGTACCCACCGGCCCGACGGAGCTTTCCGCCTGCCTTATTATTCACACAAGCGGGCATTTCCGCCGCTGCCCAAAACGGTCAGTCGGCCGCATCGGGATAGGCCTCCAGAAACTCCCGTTCCGCGAAAATTGGAATATTGAGTTTGCGGGCTTTATCCAACTTTCCGCCCGCTTCGGCACCGGCAATAACAAACGCAGTCGATTTACTTACCGATTCCCCAGCCTTGCCGCCCAGCTTTTCGATAAAACTTTTGATCTGGCTTCGGGTGAATTTTTCCAGTGTGCCGGTCACCACCACCGTTTTCCCGTTTAAAGGTCCGTCCACTACCGGCGTTAGTCCGCGCGCCGCATGGGTGCTTACACCCAGCCCCGCCAGTTCGTCCAGCAGAGCCAGACCACCGAGCCTATGCAGAAAATCGTACAGCGATTGCCCTGCCACCTCGCCCACGCCCTCGGCCGCCTGAAAAGCCTCAACCGTTGCCCCCCGCAACGCCTCAAGCGACGGAAAACCTGCCGCCACCAGCGCCGCGGTGCGGGTGCCGATATGGCGAATTCCCAGCCCGGCCAGCAGCCGTTCCAGCCCGCGGGTTTTGCTTTGTTCAATGCCCTGCAACAAATTTTCCGCTGATTTTTTCCCCATTCGCTCCAGCGCCACCAGCCCATCCAGCGGAAGGCGGTAAAGGTCCGCAATGCTCTTGACCAGCCCCGCCGCCATCAGTTGTTCAATTATCGCCGGACCAAGGTTTTCTATATCCATCTGTCGGCGACCGCCAAAATATTTCAAACGTTCCGCAAGTTGTGCCGGACATGCGGCGTTTACGCAGCGCACAAAGCCGCCATCGCGAATCGTAGCCGCCGCACAGGATGGGCATCGCTCCGGCGGCTTAATTTCCACGACGTCGGCAGCACGTTCCACCGGTGCCACCCCCACCACATAAGGAATGACTTCGCCGGCCTTTTGCACCAGCACGTAGTCCAGCAGGTGAATATCTTTTCGCACAATTTCATCAAAATTGTGCAGGCTTGCGCGGTACACCTGGGTTCCGCTGATAGATACCGGCGGTTCAAATTCCGCCACCGGCGTAATGGTACCGGTCTTGCCCACCTGGAACACCACACGCGCCAGCCGAGTCTGGGCCTGTTCCGGTTGATACTTGTATGCAATGCACCAGCGCGGCGCGCGGGACGTAGACCCCAATTCACGCCGCTGGGCCATGGAATCCACCTTTATCACCACGCCGTCGGTATCAAACGGCAAATTGCGGCGCTTGTCCGCAAAGCTCGTCAGGAATTCTTCCACAGCCGCCATGTCATCGGCCATGGTAATGTGCGGTGCCAAAACAAATCCCAGTTCAGACAGATAATTCAGCCAGGTTCGATAGCTGACAAAATCAAACCCTTCCACCAAGCCTTGGCCATGGGGCAGAAACCGCAGCTTTCTGGCAGCCACAATGCGTGAATCAAGCAGTTTCAAAGATCCGGCGGCGGTATTGCGCGGGTTTGCGTACGCCTCTTCACCCGCATCTTCCTGCTGCTGATTAATTTGAAGAAACTGATCCCGCGTTAGAAAGGCCTCACCTCGAATTTCCAGAATTTTCGGAATAGCCTCCGGACACCCGGGGGCCGGTAATGGCTCCTGCAGTTTGAGTGGTATGTTGTGAAGGGTTTGGGCATTGACGGTTACATCATCGCCCACCGCACCGTCGCCGCGGGTGGCCGCCTGAACCAGTGATCCATTTTCATAGCGCAGCGAAAGCGACACACCATCAATTTTGGGTTCGCAAATGTATGAAACCCGCGCATCGCCGAGCAATTTTCGCACGCGGACGTCGAATGCGACCACTTCCCCGATGGTATAGGTGTTGTCTATGGAAATCATGGGCACGGCATGACGGGCCGGGGCAAATCCTTCAATCGGTGCCCCACCCACCTTTTGCGTAGGAGAATCCAAGGCGGCTAACTCAGGATGCGCCGCCTCTAAAGCTCGCAATCGCTCAAACAGGGCATCATATTGCGCGTCGGCTAATTCCGGCCTGGCCTGCTGGTAATACAGGCGATCATGATGGCGAATCTGACCGCGCAGCTCTTCAATCTGATTTTTTATGGCGTCTTGCATGAGGAAGTTATAACCTGACCGGAGAACCCTTATCAACACATCCCGCCGATTGTCCGGTCCGCTAATTTTTCCGGCAACAGGCAAATGAGCTGATTCGCAGACCTAATGTGCGCTTATTTGGGGCGGAAGTTTATGTATATACACCAGAAAAGACCCTGATCGGGTGAAGCCATCGACAGGCCTGTGGAAATCGATCCAGGAAGTGCCTTGTCTCGGCGGCATCCCGTGGCATGGCCCCACTAAATCACCTGACAGTATCAGGGAAGGCCGATTTTATTCCGGCCTCCCCTTATCGCAAACGATGTCGTAAATTGGATGGGGTGCCGGCATCTTGCCGCTTTCCCTTGAGCCAGCAGGCGAAATTCCGATGCGGCAGGAGCCGCCAATCGGGATTGTTCACCTTTTGCCAGATTCACTTTTTTCACCTGGTCACCTGCTCTCGGCGGCGCCGCCCCGCAATGCGGAATGGCCGAACCGGCTAAATTCTCACGCACCTGACGGCCCACGAAATATCAGGCAACCCTTGCATTGGCCGGCGCGCCATTTTATATTGCGTTGCAACCGAAAGCGTTTTGCACCTGTCCAAAGGAAAACATCATGAATCGTAGAATCCCCACCCGTGCGGCGGCATTGATGCTGGCTCTATCATTGATAATTCTTTGCAGGCCACAAATCGGTCAAGCCGCCGTCGGCACGGTTGGTGTGGGTGTGCCCCCCTTTCACGTAAGGCCTGGTTATAGGGTGACTCTTGCGGCCAAAGGGCTGAGAAATGCCCGATTTCTCTGTTTCGGCCCGCATGGAACGCTTTTTGTAAGCGAGCCGGCGGTCGGCAAAATTGTCGCGTTGCGCAAACCGGATTCGCATGGCTATTTT
>JAJZEY010000601.1 GCA_021805585.1 Planctomycetota bacterium | reverse complement strand
ATGAGAGTTTTAACCGCGCAAATTGCCGTAGTCGGCGAAGCCCCCCATGCGCCTTATAACAAACAATTTTATCGGATGCTTGTTGCAAAATCCAACCGGGGCGGAAGCCGTGGCCGCCAATGATTGTGGCTATTCCGAGGACTTCGTTTTTGGCGTGTTGAATTAACATGGCGTAGATGAAAGTCGGGCAATAAGCGGATTTCCTTAATTAAAGTTTGGCCGTCGAAATATCCTGTAACAGCGGCTTAGCGGTTGTATTAACGCGAAACAGCCAGGTTAGCACGGCACCGAGTACGGATAAGCCGCCGAGCAGAAAAAAGAAATGTTGCTGCGTTATTCGAACTTGTATGATCGGCAAAAAATAGGTGCTTGCCACGGCCCCAAGCCGCGAAAAGGCAGTGGCAAAACCGTGACCGGTGGCGCGGACATCAGTGGGATAAACTTCAGAGGCCAGGATATACGTGGTGCTGCCGGGACCGAAACTGTTACTAATCTGCGACAGGAGCATTCCGATAAAAATGAGCGCCAGCGTGCCCCCGGTCGCTTCCATGGTAAAGGCGACGTGCCCCGCGACAAAATGGGCTACGCGATGGACGTGCACGGACGCCATACCGACAAGCCACAACGCCGCAGCACTGCCGAGAAACCCGATAATCTGTGGCCAGATTCTTCCGATTCTGTCAATCAACAGCGCCAGCGGAATATAGCCGACCAGAAATGACATATTCAGAATTGCGCCGCCAAGCACCCGCGCGCCGGCGGAGCCGAAACCAAGCTCGCCGAGGATCAACGGCGTGTAAATAGTCAGGTAATAGCCCAGAAGATCCATGACGAACCAGGGCATACAGACAAGCAGCGTGGCACGAAGCAGCGGCGGTCGGAAAAGTCGCCACGGGCTGACGCGGGCGGATGACTGCGGCGGCAATTCGCGCACCATCCTCTGAATTCCCGCTGAATGAATACCCGGATTCAGACGGGCCACAACTTGTGCGGCTTTTTCCGGCATATTATTGCGCAAGTACCAGCGCGGAGATTCGGGAAGATTTCCCCGCTGGTACACCACAAAAACCGCCGGCAACGCGCCGAACATAAACATCCATCGCCAGCCATTGGCAGGATCCCCCAGACAAATAAAGCCGACCAGCCCGGCTGCGATGGCACCAAAAACCCACAGGCCAAAGGTCCAGGACAAAACGGATCCGCGCCGCTGTGCGGGCATGAATTCCGCCAGATAGGTGGCGCTGATCGGATAATCCGCCCCCACGCCAATACCCAGAATAAAACGAAAAACCGCCAGTGAATAAATGTTCCACGAAATGCCGCAAAGTATCGCAGCCACAAGAAATGTCAATAAATCAATAATGTAGACGGCCTTACGGCCGTAGCGATCAGCTATTCGTCCGCCGGCCAGCGCACCGACAAAGGCACCGGCTAAAGCGGCGCTGCCCAATATTCCAATCTGGTGCGGTGATAAATGCCAGTGTGCCTTGAGTTGCAGCAGAACAACCCCGATGATGACCAGGTCGTAACCATCCAGGAAGATGCCAAGTCCGGCGGCCCATGCAAGCCGCCGATGAAGGCTGGTCATTGGAGCATGGTCCATTTGATCGAGAAGTTCGCTCACGGTTTATCCGTCCTCTGCAAATACCGCCCGGCGGGTCGGGATTCAACGGGATGTGAAGGCTTTGGCAACGGCCTTCAATTGCCGTCGTCCGCATCGGTGGTGGCAACAAACGCCGACACGGGTCGATGTTCGCGCGCTGCAAGGCGACGAATATAGGCCATCACATTCAGATAACCGGCGCGTCCCCTGGAGGTTATCCATTCCTGCCTCATTTGTTCGGGACCGGGAATTTTTCCCAGCGCCGTGGGCGTGAAAGCCGGAGACGAATGGCCAAGTTGCGCCCCTATTCGATGGGCTTTAAGCCATTTGGGTGAAAGCCACCGCCCGTCGCGGCCTGCCTTAAAACGAAGCCGTCGCATGGCGGGGACATGACCGGGATTCAACTGTTTGAGCACGCCAATGGCCAGAGCCGGAATGGGTGCCGGATGTGGCCTGTGCGTCCAGATGCCGGAAATCAGCCGTCCGTTGGCATCCCATTGAGACATTGCGGGAAGATGACAGACGGCCTCAATGGTGCGAGTCAGATCAATCTGGGAGTAACGGTGTGTCACCAGAGTTCCGGGCTTTATCCAGGGGCTGATCAGCAAAGCCAGGCTGCGGTGGGCGTCGATATGGTCGGCACCGGACTGGGCATCATCCTCCGTAATGATTACCAGGGTATGACGCCAGGCGGGCAGACGACTTAATGCGGCCACAATCCGCCCGGTCGCCCGGTCGTTGTTGGCAACGTAATAATCCGGAGTGTAATAACCCGGTGTGCCGCCGGCGGTATGATCGTCTGGAAGCCATATATACATGCAATCGGGAAGATGGCGCTGATGCGTGGCGATATATCGCCTGACAACCGCGGCGCGACGGGTGTCCAGAATAAACAGGTCCCACGCGGCGGATTTTGCGGACATGTGCCGGCGCATGGCGGCGGATATGTCACCGGCCTGATTACGCGCGGCAAATTCGCCGAAGTCCATGAAGGTTTTATGATGCGTTAAAAGGTTGTTGAAAAGAAACATTCCCTGTGGATAGGTAATCCAGGGATTTGCCCAGTGGCCGAGTACGGAAAGATTTTCCGATGCGCTGAACGGATTATCCGCATTGCCAAAGCCGTTGCCGCTTTTGCCGGCATTGCCGCCGAGGCTCTGGGTCCAGCCGGGAGCGGGGACCATGCCGCGACCGGAATAGTACATGGGCCAGGTGCGCTGCACAAAATCGGAATCCTCGGCGCTGGTTGTCCACTGATGGCCCTGTGCGGTGACTTCCCCATCAACATAAAAATTAACACACAGCGCGGAACGCCGGGCTAAATTGTAAAGATTAGGCAGTTCGCGGCCGTTGTAAAGATCCAATTTGGGATCGCCCCATTTGCCCGCCGGGCGGTAGGCACCGAAGTCTTCATCAAAAGTTTTATTTTCCCGCAGGATAAAGACCACATGACGGATATGCTTGTGAATAAATAGTGCCACATGGGCATTGTGCCGGCGGAGCGCGGCCCGCTGAAGGCTTGTAAAGCCGTTATCCGTCAGCGCTTGATGGGTCCAGGCCGCCAGGTCGGTCGACAGATTCCGCAGCGGAATTTTCTCCAGTAAGCCGCTCATGGAATCGCCTATCCAGTTCTGGTACGTCCCCGGCCCGCTGCCCATACCTTTGGCACAGACCACAAAAAGATTGCCACGATTCACAGCCAGACTCGTGGGATACCATGCGGTAGGAATAAGACCAAGCGATTTTCCGGAGCTGGCGCTAAATACAGCCACATCGTTGTTTCCGCTGTTGGCCGCAAAGAGATATTTTCCATGAATCGCCAGGGCGTCTGGAAAAGTTCCCGGCGGTGCGCCGGCATAGGGAAGGTCCACCGCCAGTCCGATGGCCTTCAGCTTTGCGGCGTCTATTTTCACCAGCACATCGGTATTGGCACAGGCAACCCACAGTTGCGCGGAGTTTCCGATTGGCACAATGGCTGTGGGATGTACGCCGGGCTGTTGGTTTTGCGGCCCGGTGCGCGGCCCGAGTGAAATCCGTCCCAGCGGCTTAAGAGTCATTGCGTCGAGAACGGAAAGACTGTTACCCCCCCAATTGCTGACCACCAGTCGCCGGCCATGGTCCGCAACCGCAACCTGAAAAGGAAATGGACCGGTATTGGCGTACCGCACCCGGCCCGTGGTCGGGTTGATTCGCGCCACGGAGTTGCTCAGCAAACCGGTGGCGAAAACAGTGTGACCGGTGGCACCCACAGCGACGGAATCAGGGTAGAAAAGCCGCGCTCCACCATGCGGCCCCTGATATTCATAGGGATATTGTGCGGCAGGGAAAGGTTGGCCGTGAAGGGTAATCCGCCGGACAAGCCGAAGTTTTCCAGCGATTGTATGGAGGATAAGAATATCGTCGCTGCAGCCGCCGGCAACATATATATTCCCCCCCGGACCCGCGACCATGCCTTGAAACAGGCTTTGGTGGTTAACCCCATGAATGACCTTACTCCACCAGGGCTTTTGCCGGAACAGTAAAAGCCGGGCGAGCGGCTTAAGGGAAGCAACCCCAAACAGACTAACGGAATGCGTCTGCGACGCACCGGAGGCCGCTACCACGACGTTTCCGTGCGAGACGACGACATTCACCGCGAAGTTGGGCGTGGCAACCCATTGGCCGGCCGGAGTAAGTGCCCGCCCGCTGGGCAGCAGGGCATTGGCATCCTTGGCAACGCCGGGGACGGTCGCGTGGGCGCAAAGCAATGGAAGGCAGAATCCCGCCACCAGAACGATTCGCGCCAGAGCGTTCCCGGGCCGGCAGAAAAAGAATTGAACTTTCATCGGAACTCCTTGGCTCAACGGAATATTTTTCTATCAGGTTGGGGGCACACCTCGTGCGAAAATATTGCGGACCGCCCGCCACAATGTATCTGAACACATTCAGACCGCCTATTCCTGCGCGGTGTAGCGGCCATTCTGAAGGGCGAATGTTAAAATCGTGTAAAACCAACCGCCGCCATGGGAATAAAATCATCCCAGCATGGCCAACCAGCCCGCGGTGACAAGCCCCCAGAACAGATTCAGCACCACTACAAAAAGCGGCGTGGTATAGCCAAAGTTCAACCCCATGACCTGTTTATGCAAAAGAAGCGGAAAAACCACAAACAACTGAAACAGCGAAGGAAGCAATCCAAACAGAAGGCCACGCTTTGCCGTTTTGCCAGACCAGACGGGCAGTACGAAAAACAGACCGAAAATTCCGCCCCAGACCAGGCGCGAATAAAGCCATTCGCGGCCTATCGGAAGCGATATATGGCAATGCAACAGGGAAAAAATGCGCATTTTAGCCATCAGCCAGGCGACACCGCACAGAGCCAGCGCACCGACCACACCGGCGGCAAATGCGGATGAAAGCTGTGATGGAACCGATCCGGATGTTGAAGCTGCCATGAATGAACTCCTGAATGCCACCGGCCGACGAACAACGTGTTTGCCGCACCCAGACCGCCATAATACGGATTATCCAATAAAATTAAACCGCCCGCGGCGGTCCGGCGATTCAGTTGGTTCCGCTGATTTTTCTGGCGGCGGCCAACTTTTCACACGGCAGCCCGATTTCCAGACTTAAGCAATGTATGGTTGCAAGGAAAAAAAACGGCTGATATGTATTTTTCCTGACAGCCGCGAGGGAAGCTTTGATCCGCCGAAGAAAATCGTCAATCCGCCTTTGACGCGGCGGCCTGCAATGACCTAAACTCTCTGAAATGGAACATCAATATGCCGATAGCGCACGGTTTAAAAGAAGTCCAGCGGCAGGTCCGTGGCAAATGATTGTATGCGATCTGGATGGGACGCTGATATCGCGAGCGCATACGATTTCCGAAGCGGACCAGCGAGCCATTGCCGAAGCCCGACGATTGGGCCTGCAGGTGACCATATGCACTGGCCGGAGTACGCGGGAAAGTCTGGATATTATCGCCCCACTGGGGCTGACGGGCGAAGGCGTGTTTGTAACCGGCGCGACCATCAGCAGCCTTGCGGACGGTAAAACGCGTGTGGCCCGCGGTCTGGCACCGGATCTGGTGATGGAATTGGTGGATTTTTTCGCCCAATTCGGACACGCCGTCCTGCTGCTTGTGGACACGCCTGCGCCCGGCGGCATTCATTATGTTATCACCAGCCATGGTCCCATTCACGCGGCAACCGAAGAATGGCTGCTGCGAAACAAAATGCAGGCCACGCTTCTTAATGAAATGGAAGCCTGCCGGGCGGGTGTCATATTACGAGCCGGTATTGTGGTGAATCTTCCGCAAAGTCCGCGGATCGTTGGGGAATTGGAGGCGAAATTTGCCGGCCGAGCCTGTTTTCTTGCCTTGCGGGCACCACTTTTTGACTGCCATGTCATTGAAGTATTCGCCGCGGACGTAAATAAATGGACCGGTGTGAAAGGTCTGTGTCGGCGGATGGGCCTTGACCCGCAAAGCGTGGTGACCATTGGTGATGATGTCAACGATATGTCGATGTTGCGCGGTGCAGCGCTAAGCTTTGCCATGGACAATGCCGCGCCGGAAGTAAAAGCCGCCGCAAAACGGACCACGCTTACGCAATCGCAAAATGGCGTTGCCGCCGCGATTGCCAGCGTGCTGGAAGAATGTGCCGCGCATCGGGGTTAATGCTTCAGACGGTTTGTATCTTATGCCCGGAGCGCGGTCACGGGTGGATCGGAAGAGACCGGGATGATCGGCTTAATTCCACGGACGCGCCGGTCGAGCGTCGCAATAGCGTCACGAATGCGTGTGCTTAAAGCAATAGAAACAACCTGACCACCACA
>JAJZEY010000289.1 GCA_021805585.1 Planctomycetota bacterium | reverse complement strand
CAAGCTAATCAATTCTAAATCCTCTGCGCTCCTCCGCGTCCCCCGCGGTAAAAATTTCACCGAAGTGCCCACGGTGCACCCAACCGCAAAAGCGCGCGGATCAACCAAACGAAACCCGATTTTCACCACAACGACCCGACGAATGGGATCGATTAAAAGTCACCGCAGAGAAGTGGGCGGCGAGCACCGGGGCCCCCGTGGCCTATTAACGCCGCCACGACGCCGCGGATGGACTGCCTTTGCCAACCGCGGGTGCGGTGGTCGGTTTATTCGGTTTATATATGTTTGACCGCCTTGGCGATTCAACGGATAATTTTCGAGGGGCCTGTTTGGCGGCAAGGGGCCAAAAGGTCGTCCGGACCGTTGCCGCGGGTTTACCGAATATGGCTGCCCGTTCCGGATTATTCGGATTTCTGGAATGAAAGCTTTTATTCTGCAACCGTGCAGTCAATACAGCGTAAAATAGATGAGGGGTTGAATGGTGCGACTCGGTCGCCTTCAGCCTTGGGCGTGAAAAAACATGAAGACTTGAAAGTAACGATTGTGGCAATGTGCGTGCAACATAAGTCGAATTCATTCGCATGGCCGGAACACCAGGGAAAGATCGCCGTTGTTGTCGGTAAGGGTCTGGTGAATTTCCGCCGGGCCGCCGGGCGATTCTGTGCGGCACTGCTGGCCATCAGTTTTCTGGCGGCACTTCCGGCCTGTTCAGGAAATTCGCAGCGCGTCGCACAGGCGGTAAGCTTTTACTATGCCGGCCAGTATGCCCAAAGTCAGCAGGAACTTGCACCTTTAATAAAAAATCCGAACCGCAATTATGTGTTGAATAACTGCCGCTATGGTTCGGCGGCACTCGCCGCCGGCAATATCGCCCAGGCCCAACAGGCTTTTCTAAATGCGTACAACGTGATTAACAGCGTGAACACCAATACCGGAAGCCGGGTGATTGGCGCGGTAGTGCTGTATGACGGCGTAAAGGTGTGGAAAGGCCAGCCTTTTGAACGAGCGATGGCCCATTATTATCTTGGACTGACCTTTCTTATGCGGCGGGATTATGAAAATGCGCGGGCGGCGTTTGCCAACAGCCTGTTTCGGCTGCGGGCCTACGCCAAAAATTCCGTCGGCAATGCCGGCAAGCTCGACCGCGTGGATTCCAATTTTGTACTCGGCTATTTCGGCCTTGGACTTTGCTATTTGAAAACCAACCGCCCGCAACTGGCCGCCGCCGCGTTCCAACATGCCCAACAGCTTGACCCGGCCATCGCCAGTGTGGTGCAAAAACTTTACCAGCCGGCCACCAATACACTGATATTTGTGGACTACGGCTACGGCCCGCAAAGGCGCAATCGCGGCTGGTACGGCGAACAGACGGTTTTCACACCCACGCCGTATCAGGCCGGCCCGCTGCCCCTGGCCGAGGCGTGGAAAAATGGCCAGCCGATTCCGGGAATAGCGCAATCCAACATGGTCGATACACTGGCACTGGCCCAGGACAAACGTTGGCTTACCATGGATACCATTCGGGAAACCAAGGCGGTTGTGGGAACGGGCTTAATGGCAGGCGGCCTGTTGGTGGCCAACAACGGTGCCGATCAGGACAGCGCCGGCACGGCTCTGGCCGGTCTGGGCATAGCGGCGCTGGGAGCGGCACTGGCGGCCTCATCCCATGCGGATGTGCGTTATTGGGAAATGCTGCCACGTGCGGTTTATGTTATTCCCACCGCTTTGCCGTCCGGCAACAATACCCTTCAGGTAAGCATTGGGGGTGCCACCACCGCGCGATTTTCCGTAACAATTGCCCCACATTCGTCGTGCAATGTCTTTTATGTACGGTTGCGATAGGGCGAAAAAGCGCGTCCGGTCCGCCAGCCGGAAATCCGGGCACCCTCGGTCAGGAACAGACTCATGGAAACATGTACCCATTGCACCCGCGTTATTCCGGATACCCAAGCCCCCTATCTGTGGCAGGGCGCGGTGGTTTGTTCCCAGTGCCATGGCGCATTGGTAAAGCAGAGTCACCTGGAAATTTCGCCGCGCCGCGCACCGGCATTTCGAACCCTTGTGGCCGTTATTGCATGTCTGCTTGGCATACTGGCTGGATGCCTGCTTATACTGGCATTTCATTTGACCGCGGCGGACATTATTGGCAGGCCGGGACAACGGCCTGCCCCGGCGGGCGCGGCGGATCGGCATACCCAATCGCCCGGCCGTGCACCTGTTGCGCCGACCCATACCGCCGCCTTTAAGAGATTTATCCTGCGGCTTGCGGCAACCATGCGCACGCATGATAGAAAATCCGCCGCCGATGGCACCCACAGCCGAGTGACGGTTCGGATTTTGCGATGGGATGTGCGTACCACACGCAGTTTGCGCTATCCGGTGCAATGGCTCCTGGTTCTACAGGAAACCCAGACGTTTACGGATATGCGGGTTCCATGCCTCTATCGGATTTATCTGGTGGATAATAACGGCCGCTGGAAAATGGTGAAGGCGGCCGGGCGGCCACGGCAAAGTATGGTGAACCATCAGGCCCTTGCCGGGCAGAGTTATTTTTCAGATTGCACGGACGGCATGATTGCGGATGATGTGGCTATTGCCGCAGGCGAGTCGCCATTCCCCGGGCAAAAGCCCGCATCTACTATGCCCGCAATGACCCGGCCGTAAGTCGGTTGTGCGGGATGTCTGCGCGGCAAAAAAACAAGATGGCCGCAAAACACCGGGGCCGCCAACTGTTTTTATGCCATATCCATCAGACCGCGGATATGCAATTCCGCACAACGGGCGAGCGCGGCCAAATTGTACCCCCCTTCCAGAATGGAAATGATGCGTCCGCCGCAGTGGCGATTGGCGATGGCGACAATCTGCTGGGCAAGCCACACATAGTCGTCATCGGTCCATCGCATGTTGCCAAGGCCGTCCTGAAAATGGGCGTCAAATCCCGCGGAAACAAACAGAAGTTCCGGACGAAATTTTTCGATCGCGGGCAGCCAGCGTGTTTCCATGACGCGGCGCAAGGCGATGCCATCGGCTCCGGGTGGCAGGCCCACGTTAACCATATTGCAACCAAGGGGTTCCAGGCCGATGTGGGGAAACAGGTCCAGCGCAAAAGTCGAAAGCATAAGCACGCGGGGGTCGTTGGCAAACATTTGTTCGCTGCCATCGCCGTGGTGAACGTCGAAATCAAGCAGGGCGATTCGCGTTATGCCGCGCGCTAACGCGGCGTAGATGCCGATCGCGACGTTATTCAGAAAGCAGAATCCACCCGCACGGTCGCGATGCGCGTGGTGACCGGGCGGACGCACATTGCAAAACGCGCGGTGATACGTGCCGGCTAAAACAAGATCAGCCGCCAGTGCCGCCGCGCCGGCGGCCCGTCGCGCTGCGGCAAGGCTATGCGGCCCCAGAAGTGTGTCCGGATCCAGATGTATCGGCTGTAGGGAGCCTGATACGATCAATCGCCTGTGGGCCGCCTCCAGGGAATGCAGATAGTCCGCGGTATGGGCCGGAGCAAGCTGACTATCGACCGCCACTGGCGCGTCCAGGCAGTCCAGGTGGTCCAGCAGACCGGTGCGGGCCAGCCGCTCGGCAATCACTCTGACCCGCGCGGGTTGTTCCGGGTGATCGGGGCCGCATTCATGGCCCAGGCAATCGGCATGAGAAATAAAGGCAACACGGTTCATGGCCAAATTCTAACCGACCGCTGCGTTTGTGTACCGGCAAATATGGAAATCGCGGGTTTGCAGCGCCGGGCAAGACGCACATTAGTGGAGCACTCGGCATGAATCGGCGGGTGAGGGAACGGTTTATGGCCTTCATGTCATTCACCGCCAGCATCCAATCGGGACCTTGCCCGTAAATTGGGAACGAACGGCGCGCCAGCATGGCGTTTATGCGTGGGCCGGACCCATGCCCGCCCCCGGAATACGGTTTTTATGGGGCAGGATGGGCGTTTTTCGGGTTGCCAATGGTTGAAAATAAAGCCAATGTTTACAGGCCGAGTTCCCGCATCGGAAGCGGGCGATGCAGTCGCGTGAACCAGCAGGCGGTAAGAACGGCCATGGCCAGCAGAATCGCGCCGGTAACCTGATGCGCGGTTGTGACAATCGCCTGGCCCATGGACGGATGTGTAATCGGTCCTTGGCCACCAATGGCCACCACGGCGGCAACGCCCAGCAAAACCTGAAGCGTGACCACGCCGAGCAGCGACAAGCCGACGCGTTGGAGGATCTGTGAGTTTGGATTCATACCCCAGGCCCGCACACCCACAAACAGGCAAAGCAGCAGCACAACCACGGCAACACTAATGTGCACCGCCAGAACCATGCCAATGTGCCGCAGAACGCTGCCGATAGTCAGTTGAACGGTGAGCAAAGCCACCAGCGACCAGGCCAGCGTGCGGTCCAGTCGGGCGCTGGCTTTAGCGACGGATTGTGGTCCGAATCGCCAGCTCCAGGAACAAATGGCCGCCAGCGCGACAAGCACACCGAAAAACAATTGGCCCAGCGCGCCATGGACAATGGCCAGTGTGGTGCTCGGATCCATGTGGCTGCGAGCCTGCGCAAGCGTCAGGTGACCGGTCACACGCAATCCACCGAGCAGGCCCTGGGCGACCACCATCAGTAACGCGGTTGCGGCCAGAGCCTTTACCCATTTGCGACTTTCAGATATAAATATATAAATTGTTTGAACCAAGGTTCCCAAACCGACAAGGGTGGCCAACAGGCGATGGGTATGTTCGTAATAAACGCCGCCGGTCATGTGGGATAACGGAAAAACGAACATTCCATAGTGAAAGGTGTCGGGCCAATCCGGCACTGACAGGCCGGCGTTCAATCCGGTTACCATCCCCCCCGCTAAAACAAGTACCAGGGTGGCCAGAGCGGTGGTAGCGGTCAGCGCGGCAATGCCATCCATTTTCCGCCGGCGAGACGGATTCAGCCACCGGCCCACCCCCGCGCCAAGCAAACCTAAAATTGCGGATATTGCCAGTGTGACCGGGACCCAGACCACCGCGTAACCGATCATGCGACGATCAGTCGTAAGGTCGTGACCAAGGGATCCAAGAATCAGAAGGTTAAAGCCGCCGGCGATAAGACCGGTCATCGCACCGGCCCAAAAATTGCGATCCGTTCGCGCCGTGGCAGCCACACCGCCGAAGAACAGAAGCGAAAGCAAGATTGTCAGAATGACCGGGGCGGGCACGCCGGTACCGGGCATTCGGCACAGGTAACCGACCGTCCACATGGCGGCGCTGGTGGCCAGGCCGATCGCCAGCAGGTCGGCACCGCTCCGAGAGCGCACCAAGGTTCCGGGCGCACTGGAATCATGGGGCGCCATTTTTACGCGCGAGGTGGCTGAATTGGCAAATTTTTGATTCAGTGGTAATTGGATGGACATGGTTAACGTTTCCGCCAAAACTTCGTGCATGTTTTCACAAAGTGTATGTTAGAGCAACATGCGATGCAATTTCAAGTGGAAAATCAATAAAATCCGTCGAAATTTATATTCGGGTCAGAAGGCCGGCAAAAAAGACAAAGGGTGCCAGGTTAACCGGCAAATTGTCCGTTCTGCCAGTGGCGACCAGCCAATATGGCGGGGTGTCCAGTGGAGACAAGATGTTTTCAAATTATTTTGAAATCATATAAGTCGTTACAATTAAACAACTTATAATCATTTTTTCAAGCGGCCTTTCAAAGAATTCGACCCGGCATCGAATTTGTTCTGTATTAAACTATTGTAAGGCGATCAGATGTCCGCCGACAGACTTTCAGGAGGTGTTTTATGAACACTGATGTCACCAACCTTAAAGACCAGAAACTTTCACCCTATTTTGCACCCTCGAGCCAGAAACATCGGGCGGCGTTGGCGGCTCTTACGCCATCAGAGCGCGAACTGGCGACTGAAGCGTTAAGCGTTTCCCTGGACTTCATGCCCAATCCACTGTTCAACAAGGCCGATGCCCAACGCGAGTTGTTCGACGAAGGGATGGAAATCGCGCGGGCCGGCACGGGCTGGTACCACCCGATGATGGAAGACGTGCTGACGTCCGCCACGCCGTCATCTTCATTGCTCAAGGCCAACGAAGAAAAGCATCTTTTCCTCCGCTACAACTACGCCCGGATGCGGGCGGGAATTCTGGCGGCCGCTTTTAAGGAAAAGCCCGGCAAAAAGACAGCAACGGAACTGGCCTTCTGGTTTGGCCGAGTTCGCGATACGCGCGAATTAATCACCAACGCCAATCTGGCACTCGTCCTGGCGATGGCCAAACGGACGCGGATGGCGGATGTTGATTTCGGCGATCTGATTTCCGAAGGCAATATGGCGCTGCTGCGGGCCGTGGAGGCGCCGCCGTTCGACGAGCTGGAGGTCGAAAGCGGCGGGCGGGTGACGCAGGAGAAGCGCCTGTGGAACGCGGAGGAGGGCCGCACCTACGCGATGCGCTCCAAGGAGCAGGCGCACGACTACCGC
>JAJZEY010000475.1 GCA_021805585.1 Planctomycetota bacterium | reverse complement strand
GAATTTCACACGTTATATCCAGCGGCGCATTTTGATAAGGGTTTGCAAAATTGTGGCGGCGCGCGGGGTCAGTCGCGTGCGGCTGAAGGCGTCCCCGGCTCGTTTAAATATTTCCGACTGCGTGGGATAGGGGTGAATGGTTTTGGCCACGGCGGAAAGTCCCAGGCCCGCGGTCATGGCCAGGGCCAACTCGGAAATCATTTCACCGGCGTGCCGGGCCACCAGTGTCGCCCCAAGAATCCGATCTTTGCCGGCGGCCAGATGCACCTTCAAAAAGCCGTCGGTCTGGCCTTCCAGAATCGCCCGGTCCATCGATTTCATATCCACCCGGATGGTCTTGAACCGGGTGCCGGCCTTTTTTAGATGCGACTCGGACAGTCCGACGCCGGCCACTTCCGGGTCGGTATACGTGCAGTGCGGAATAATCAGATGGCTTACCCGGTCGCGCCCGAAGAAAAGCGCATTGCGCAAAACAATCCGGGCCATGGCGTCGGCGGCGTGGGTAAATTTAAAGGCGGAACAGACATCTCCGGCCGCGTAAATCATTTTGTTTTTCGTTCGCAGAAAATCATCCACCAGTACGCCTTTAACCGGGTCCCAGGCCACACCGGCCGCCTCCAGGTTAAGCCCCTGGCAATTGGGTGTCCGGCCCGTGGCCACCAGAATCGCGTCCACGGTAATGCTTGATATATTGCCCGGACCGGAAAAATAAATCACTTTTCGACCGTCCGCGGTTGGCCCTATTCGCAAAATAGCCTGATCGGAAATAATCTCCACACCGTCATTTACCAGGGCGGCTTCCACGCGATCGGCGGCATCGCGATCTTCGGCAGCCAGAAACAGATGGCCGCCGCTAAGCAGATGCACTTTTGACCCCAGGCGGGCAAATGCCTGGGAAAGTTCGCAGCCGATGGGGCCTGCACCAATGACGGCCAGTCGCGGGGGCGGCTGCGTAAGCGAAAAGACGGTCTCATTGGTAAGAAACCCGGCGGCTTCCAGGCCGGGGATTGGCGACACCGCCGCACGGGCACCCGTGGCAATCACGGCCCGTCTGAATCGCAGAATGCCGGAATTGACTTCAATCGTCTGCCGCCCGGTGAAGCGGCCTGAACCGAGGAATACATCCACCCCAAGCGCACGGAATCTGGCGGCCGAATCATGTTCGCTTATGCCGGATCGCAGGCGACGGAGCCGCCGCATGACGGCGGAAAAATCGGCGGTCGGCTCGCCATTTACGTTTACGCCAAATTCAGCGACGGAACGGATATCCGCAAAGGCCGCCGCCGAGCGGATTAAAGCCTTGGAAGGCACACACCCGACATTCAGACAGTCGCCACCAAGCAATTCACGTTCGATCAGCGCCACCGTCGCACCGAGGCCCGCCGCGCCGGCGGCGGTCACAAGACCGGCGGTGCCTCCGCCGATAACCACAAGGTCGTATTGCGGCCGGGGGGTGGGATTTATCCAGTCCGCCGGATGCACATGGGAGGCCAAGGTCTGATTATATGAATCCAGAGGCTCAAGGGCGGCAATTTTCGACGGCGGTGAATCGGTCATGGTTCTGTTCCAGTTGGAGATTCATTTTCTATGCTGTTCAAATTCCAGTTGTAGGATTTAAATACAATGTGCGGCAATTTGCCCGCGGCAAGTTCCGCGGCAAGCCGCTTGTTGTACCGCGCGGCGAATTTAAGGACTGATCCGGCGGCCTGCGTGAAATCGCCGTTGTACCAGTCATAAAGTTTTGTCAGATGAATGGTGTTGCCCGATTTATTGAAGCGCAGCCAGCGGGGACTGTTATTTACATATTCCGCCTGACTTTGCAGTTGTGCCTCAACCGTATCGCCTTCATAGGCTTCATTGCGCAACGGGGGACAACCGATGGAAGCACACACAATGGCAAAGTGAATGCGCGGGTCGGCGAAATCGCTCCGCAGCATCAATTCCAGGCTTTCCAGGCTGTAGAGCTTTCCGCCAATGTTCCAGCGAACGGCGGCCCAACGCTGGTCTGCGGGTATGTCCATAATGGATTTGATATTGGGGTAATGATCCAGTATCAGCCGCAGGGTGCAGGCGTTGTAAGCGTTAATAAGCAGCGCCAGTTTCTGATTGCGACCAAGCCGGGCAAAAGGTGCGTTGGCCAGGGAGGCAATATACGCATCCAGTTTTTGCGTATGCGCGGCCAGACCGGCATAATTTACCCATCCGCCGGGATGCACGTACCGGGAAACCACCGTGTTAAATTCCTGATTACTGAATACCGGACCACCCGGTTTGTTGTGGAATTTATTGACCAGTTTCACCGGTGGCGGACCAAACAGGCCCGAGAGTGCGGACCGTTTGAACCAGGTGCAGGCGGCAACGCTTAGAAAAAGAACCGCGGCCATGGCCAGCACTGTGGTGCGCCTGGTCCAGCCAGTTACAACCGGCCCGCTGGAATGATCGGCTTGCGGCATATCGGCAACTCCTGATGCGTTGGCCAGCGCGCGTTTGGCCAGACGCGTGATATAAATGGTTACCAGCAGGATGATTGCCAACCCGACGCCCACCAGAGTCCAGTGCAGCCAGCCGGCGGACCGGCCCGCGCCACCCGCGGCCTGACTGGCGGCATAACCCAGGTACACATAAAGAAGTGTTCCCGGCAACATGCATATCCAGCTTGCCAGTACATACGGGCCCAAACCAATGCCGGTTAAACCAAAAAAGTAGTTGCTGATATTAAATGGCACCACGGGCGAAAGCCGCAGCAATGCCACAATCTTCCAGCCGTTGGTGCCAATGGCGGCGTCAATGGCCTTGAATTTCGGATTTTTTCCGGTCGCACGTTCAACACCCGCCCGAAATGCGAAGCGTCCCAAAACAAACGCGGCGGTCGCGCCAAGCGTGGCCCCAACCGAAACAATAAGTGTGCCCCATAGCGGGCCATACAACACGCCGGCCAGAAGGGTTATGGCCGCGCCGGGAACCAGCAAAACGGTGGCCACAATGTAGATCAGGATGTACGCGGCAATACCGATCAGACCAAGGTGATGCAGCCAGTCGTGCAGATGTGCGATCCCCTGCCCGACAGGCAGGATCCGGGAAATAATGACCAGCGCCGCGATAATGCCCAGCATCGCCAGAACTTGCACGGTTTGGGCCACGCCCGATGCTTTTGTGGATGTTGCCATTGCCGCATTTCCAAAAGAGTCCCATTGTGCCCGGAAACGACGCTTTCCCGCCGCACGTTACTTTTGATTAGTCTATGCGGAAGCCGCGGTCTTACAGTTGTTTTGTAAATCTCCATCCGAAATGGCGGCGGAATTGTCCACCAGGCTTCCACCGCAGGAAGACCCGCAGCCCGCGGTGCAGCCGAAGCAGTGATTCCCGGTGGCAATCCGCCGGGCAAGAAAGGCGGTCGGGTCAAAATCGCGGATGTGGGGCCGGCCTTGCGCCGGCAGTTTCAGGGCATAATTAAAATCGCAATCATACAGGCCGCCATCCCAGCCGACATGCAGTTGATGCCGGCACATCAATTCGTCCAGTGTGTCCGGGTTAAAAGTGTTTTCCAAAAGAGTCTGGTATTTCTCCGCATAACCCTGTCGCTGAAGATCGTGCAGGAACCGGCCCAGAGGCAAATTGGTGATGGTATAAAGTTTTGTAAAGTGAATGCCGAAGCGTTTGGATAATTCCCCACGATAGGCCGCTTCCAGCTTCGCCTGGTCCGGCGGGAGGGATGGGCCGCCGGGGTTATAAACCAGGTCCAGCGGCAAATGCGGCTGAACGCCGTATCCTTTAGCATTAAGCTTCAGAATAACATCAATACTTTCCTGATAGACATGTTTGCCGCGTTGGCGGTCCACATTGGTTTCCAGATAGCACGGCAATGAAGCAATCAGGTGGACGCCATGGGCCGCATAAAATTCCGGCAGGTCCGTAAAGTTTTCCTCAAGCATAATAGTTAAATTGGTTCGCACCATGACCTGCAGCCCCTGGTCGCGGGCGGCGATAACCAGGCGGCGAAATTGCGGATTCATTTCCGGGGCGCCGCCCGTGATGTCCAAAGTATGGGCTTTGGCTCGCCGGGCGGCGGCCAGCACCAATTCCATGGTTTCCCAGGTCATTTCTTCTGTGCGTTTTGGCGATGATTCCACATGGCAGTGATGACAGGCCAGATTGCACTTCAGGCCAATGTTCACCTGCACGGTGCGAAGGCTCAGGCCGTGAAAATTGCCATTTCCGGCGGCATTCAACCTCTGTGAAAAACGATCCGCAGCCATGACCGGTAACCGCACTGATAATTCTCCTGAAACAGACTTCGTGCCCTTTGACACCTGCAAATTAACTTTGCCGGAGCCTTCGTACAACCAAGGCGATATCGGTTATTGTAGTACCATTACCGTGGAATTGGCAGCACGCCGCGCGATAACGGCAAAAAGTACTCGCTGAGTGTTTAGTCGCGGATTATTGCCAGAGCTTACAGTGTTTGCGGCCCGCCCCTTTTCACAGTAGCCGCCATGCGACAATGCCGTTCCGGCGGATGGGCTGATATTATTGCCCCACTTGGCAACACCTCCGCCCACATGACATGGCCGCCCCGCGGCGTTGGAGGGCGGGCGTTTCGCCAGACAAGTCATCGCGACCGGCACCCCAGATGGCCGCTTTCCAATTGAACACCCAAATGGATCACCGGTCTGCGGAAACCGGCGCGCCAGCGGCGTCGATGTTCTGTTGCCACTGGCAATCGCACCGGTGGTCGCGGTGAGGGTCTAACCCCGGATTTAATTATGCACTGCCCCTTAGCTGCGGCGCGCGGCGGCAATCGCCCTGGGGAACAATATATTGTTTTCCTTATGCACGTGGCTATGGGTGTCGCCTTCAATCCGATTCAGCGATTCAAGCATCGCCCGGAACGTACCGCACGCCCCCTCCGGCGGCGTATAGCCGCCAGTCAGTGACCGCATTTTCTCTAAATCCGATCCCGCCCGGTCATGTTCATGCTCCATAATTGCAATCGGCTGATCCACATAGCCATCATTATTGCCATCATTGCCCTGATCGATACTTCGTATCCGCGGAAACAGAATCCGCTCTTCCTTAAACATATGAGCGTCCATTTCCGCGGCAAAGCGATCAAACACCGTTTTTAATTCCGTCAGCCAACTGACGCGGTTTCCGTGCGCAGCCAGCACACGGTTGATCAGTCCGCCTGCTCGCGGCAACTCCTGTTTCAGCCACGCATGGTGCACCCGCTCGATGTGGTCGGCTAGTTCTGTCATGGTCTGGCGGCTCGGATCCACCAACTCCTCGGACGTTTGATTCGCTCCAGCGGCGGACAGCAATTCAGCCATCATTGCTTCAGCGCGAATACCGCGCTGGTCGCAAGCAACCCGCAGCGCGGTTTTTCCGCCACAGCAATAGTCAATGCCGTATTTTTCAAACACGCGGGATCTTCCCGGCGATTCAACCATCCATTGCCCGACGGAATCTTCCGGTGTCAGAACCTTTGCAACCATGGTGCACCTCAAAAGCCAGTTATCCGGACCTTACATTGCAGTCCCTTTCTCCTTGATAGCCCCCTTGGTTCTGGATTTCAATAAGCTTTTGTCCTATTTGTCATTAGGTAAACGCCTGTTTCACAGAGATCGGCCGGATGCGCGCGTAACCGCTGGTAATCCGCCTGAATTCAGGGTCATGCGGTCCGGTATGCTGAAATGCACGGCAGCGGGCCGCATTCCGCAGGCCTGACGGTCGTCATTTCTCGCGCTGCGCCCCAGGCCGCCAGATAATAATTCGCGCCAATCATTGATTGGCCCGCCGGTGCCAGATCTTTTATGGCACACTGCAACAGGAACTTGCACCGTATAAATCAGACCGCCTTCAGCGTTTCAATACCATGTCTGCATGAATTCCGGAAGCGCTCTGACTGACGTTTCGCGTTGCCGGCATGGCCGACAGGCCGCAGTTGACCGCCACATGGCAGGCCGTTTTGAGTGCATGGTTCGCGATCCGCCTTCAATTGGGCTGGATGTGCCATGGATATTTTTGCGGGAATCCCATTGCCTGTTTGTTTATCCGTTCTTCAACAGCAGCCATCGGTGGTACAGGACTCGACGGCCCCGGTGGAGGCGGTGTAACCGTGGCCCTTCGTTTGCCGGGCAGCGCGCAGGCTTATGCCTTTGCAGGAAAATGGTTCGGCCTGCTCGGCGGAAACTTGCGTTGTTGGCTCAATGCCGTAAATATCCCGGGCATATGGCCCCTGCGGACTGGTCATGATGCGAAACGTTTTATCACACACGGCCATACGTTTGCCGCGCAGCAGAATATGGCCGTCGTCATCCACCACCTGCTTCCACGGGCCGGCATAAACCACCGCCTGATTTCGTTCCAGGCAAGGCCCCTGCTTTCCCTTATGGGCGGTGACGGTCACGCTGCGGAATTCAATGCCCCGCACGGTTCGCCAGGGGGTTGAATCCCGTTTGGCCAGATGAATTCCA
>JAJZEY010000553.1 GCA_021805585.1 Planctomycetota bacterium | reverse complement strand
TTAAACGAAACGGGTGCCGGGGGCTGGGCGGATTTGGCTCCGGCGTTTGCCGAAGGTGCGGTGCTTGGCGGCTTTTCATTCAAGGCGTATAAATCCGGAAAATCCGGAGAGGACAAGTCGGAAGGGGCCGCGAAGACGGCCGGTGTTTCTGCAGCCAAGACCGTTCGCGTTATTCTTTCCCGGATTTCCCCTGCTTCCGCCAATGAAATTGCCGTGGCCAGTCAGGTGCAGATTGCGGCCGCGACCAACTATGCACGGCATATGGCGTGTCAGCCGGCGAATGTGGTTAACCCGGCCACGCTGGTGTCGGAAGCTCGGCGCTTAGCGCGTCAAATCGGCTTGCGATGCACAGTGCTGGATGCCAAAGCCGCCGCGAGACTTGGCATGGGGGGCCTGCTGGCGGTCGGGCAGGGGAGCCAGACGCCACCAGCCATGATATTCCTTGAATACAATCCGCCGGTCGGGCGGCGGGGACAAAGCCCGGTTGTGATTGTGGGCAAGGCCGTTACGTTTGATACCGGTGGAATATCAATAAAGCCGGCGGCGGACATGGGTGCCATGAAATATGACAAATGCGGCGGCATGGCGGTGCTGGGCATTATGCGGGCGGTTGCGGGAATAGGGCTGAATCAGCGGGTTATCGGGGTCATTCCGACGGCGGAAAATTCAGTGGATGCCGCGGCCTATCGGCCTGGCGATATTATACGAATGTACAACGGTAAAACAGTTGATGTGACAAATACCGATGCCGAAGGCCGCATGATTCTCGCCGATGCGCTGGCCTACGCCTGTGAAAAATACCAACCGCGGGCGATTGCGGATATGGCCACCCTGACCGGTGGCGTGGTGACGGCGCTGGGCGGCGTGTTTGCCGGACTTATGACCAATCAGGACCAGATCGCCGCCGAAATGGTTATTGCGGGGCAGAAGACCGGTGAATGGCTCTGGCGGCTTCCATTGCATCCGCGGTATGCCAAACTGTTGGAAAGTCCGCACGCTGACTTTACCAACAGCGGCGGTCGCGAGGCTCACCCGATTCAAGGCGGAATGTTTCTGAATGAATTTGTACCGGAAAATATTCCCTGGGCGCATCTGGATATTGCCGGCACCGCCAATCCGCGGAAAGAGCAGCGATACATTTCAGGTGACAATGCCAGCGGTTTTGGCGTGCGGCTGATGGTGGAATATCTGCGTTCTCTGCCGGAATAGCGGACGGCGGAGGGCCAATTGGGTCTGGCGGGCCGGCGAATGCCGGTTTATGCGAGTTGGCGGGCCTTAATGGTTAAATAGCGGTTGATGACCGCAATAGACAGACCGCCGGCATCGCTTTCCAGCAAACCTGCACCGGCCAGTTTAAGTTTCGTTTTGTGGGAATCGCGTTGCAGTAACAACTGCCGGGCGGCCATCACCTGAAACATTTCCGTGGCCGTTCGCGGCGCAGAACCGACCGCCTGATTCAGCAGCGGATCGCGCAGGGAAATGACCGTCAGCAGATGTCGCCGCCGGAGTGATCCGGCAATTTCCGAAAGATTGGTGGTTAACTGCGGATCATTCATATCCGTAAACAAAAAGATCATGGCGCGTCGATTCTGCCGGGTGCGAACAGCCTCGGCCAGCGCGGCATAAGATGGGAATAGATTTTTGGGCTGCACCTCCACCATCGCTTTTATGACGCGCGATACGGCGCGGGTTGAACCGGCGGGCTTGATGAAGGTTTCCATCTGATCACGAAATACCGCCAGACCCACCCGGTCTCCCTGGCGGGCCACCGTATAGGCCAGCAGAATGGCGGCATCAATCGCAAAATCCAGTGCGGTGCGTTCGGATACCGGCATGGCCATCATGCGGGCGGCGTCCAGGCAAAGCAGCACATCCTGGCTGCGCTCCATCTGAAAGACATTGGTAATTAATTTACGGTGATGCGCCGAGGCTTTCCAGTTTATATCGCGAAATTCGTCATCCGGCAGATAATCCCGCAGTTGTTCAAATTCCCGGCCGGATCCAACCAGCCGCCGCTGGTGCATGCCGATCTGATTCAGCGCCCGGTTGCGGCGCAGTGCTTCATACCGTCGGATGGGGGCGATACTCGGATAAATGGTAATGGGTGGCGGCTTGGGGCCGGCAATCCGAAATTGCGCCAGTCGCCACGGATGGGCTTTGGTCAGAACCGGCCTTGGCAAGTGTAACAGGCCGCGGTCCGCGGGCATCATATGGAATGCCGCCTGAATTGCCTGCCGCGGTTGGAGTAACCATTGGCCCGACGAAGGTAGCAGACGCTCGGCCGCTCGGTCCGGTGATATTGCGGACAACCCATCCGACTGATCGGCGAATTCAAGTGTAACGTAAACCGGGCCGTTGCTGCGGTTTTCAATGCACCAGACAATTTGAATTTCGCGACCCGCCTCGCCACGCTTTGGAAATTGCGGGCTTACGACAATGTGCGTCCGTCGCAATAAAAGCCCGTCCAGCGTCATGGCTAAGGCCAGCAGCACGTCGATCGCCACGGCGATCAGCAGCAGCCATTTCCCGGCGGCGGAATGGGTCACAAGTGCCGTTGCCAGCAGCAGCAGACTCACGCCGGCCGCCAGCCACATTGCCATGCGTCCGGGCAGCATCATCGCGGCACCTCAATGGTTTCAAGAATTCGGGCCAGCACTTCTGATTTGCTTGCACCGGCGACCTCCGCATCGGCTGATAGCGTAAGCCGATGCCCCAGCACCGCTTCGGCCAGCCGAGCGACATCATCCGGTGAGGCGAAATCCCGGCCATGCATCATCGCCCAGGCCTTGGCGCATAAAAGCAGCGCGATGGAGGCCCGTGGGCCGCCACCCAGCAGAATAGCCTCATGCTTGCGGGTGGCGCGTACAATGTCCAGGATATATTTAATAACCGGCGCATCTACCCGTACCAGCGCCAAGGCGGCCTGCGCCCGCAATAAGCCGTTTACGTCCAGCAGTGGTTTCAGGTTTGCCAGGTCCAGATTATCCAGCGGTTGTCCGGCATGAGCGCGCTGCAGAATGAAGGTTTCGGCTTCCTCGGCGGGGTAGTCCAGCGTGATCTTTAATAGAAAGCGGTCCTGCTGGGCTTCGGGCAGAGGATAGGTTCCCTCAAATTCCACCGGATTTTGTGTGGCAAATACGGTGAAGACCGGCGAGAGCAAATGGCGCGTGCCGTCTATGGTGACATGTTTTTCAGCCATAGCCTCCAACAGCGACGACTGGGTTTTCGCCGGTGCACGGTTTATTTCATCGGCCAGCAGAAGGTCGGTAAACACCGGCCCCTGGTGGAGATGAAAATCGCGATCTCCCGGAGTCAGGATGGTGGTGCCGGTAATGTCGGATGGCATCAGGTCCGGCGTAAAAGCGATGCGCTTTGTCCGGCAGGCCAGTGTTAGCGCCATGGTGCGAACCGCCAGAGTTTTCGCTGTTCCCGGAACGCCTTCCAGCAGTGCATGGCCGCCGGCGAGCAGTGCCGTGAGCATGGAATCCAGTGCGTGTTCCTGGCCGCGGACAACGGCGGAAATCTGCGCCCGCACGCCCGCAAGCGTTTCAATGGCCCAAAGCAGTTCAGGATTTTGAATATCGGACACGTTTAAGCTCCTCGCATAAAGAAGACAATTGGGCAAGCATTTCAATAAGTCGGCGGGTATCCGCCAATCGTTGCTTCACATTCCGGTTCTTTTGGGATGTCTGAACCATGGAATTATCCTTGTTCTGTCCATTATTCAGCAGGTGCTGGACTTGAACCGCAAGGTTGGAAGGAAGTCCCCTGACGCGCTGTGGCAGTTCCTCTTGTCGGCACCCGATGGCCGCGGAGAGTCGAGCAATAATTTCCCGATGAATCCGCTGCCTTATTTCCGCAGCGCTAAGTGACCGTGCGTAGAGGTGTCCAAGGGACATAATCTGGTCGGAAATGGTGTCGGTGCGTTCGGTTGCGGGATTGCCGCGTTGAATCGGATAACCGCCACGGCTCCATGTGTACAGGAGAAGCAGCAAGATCAGTTGCAGCAGGCACGGCATCAGTCCGTTGGAAGCAAGTGCGCCAATGACCGATTCGCTCTTTCCCAAGCCCAGTTGCCATTCATCAAATATGACCGGCTTTTTTCCCACCATCGCCAGTATAAAATTCAGATTATCCGCCTGTGTGATCCCCGCATTATAGACTGGCCATGGCGAGGCGACGAAAATAATTCGGCCCAGGCCATATTTTTGTTCTATGGCGACAGGCTTTGTATTCTCCACAGCCAGAATATGCCATCTGCGACGGTTTGACTTTGCCACGTGACCTATAAGAAATGGCCGCGGTCCCAGCATTACAAGTGCATGCCTCCCGTTGTGCGGCTGGTGCCGCCCCCGTGTGACCGTACTCGGCGTTCGGGTCTTTTCCGAAGAAGTCCAGAGGCAGCGTGTGAGCCACGGTTTAAGCTTATTTGGATTTTTCCCGGCGGAAAGAATTGAGTACCATGGTCCGCGCGAACTTTTTACCTGCCCCAAATTCATCCGCATTTCATGAATAATCTTCCATTGCTTTTTTCGTTTCGATTTGTGTTTGTCGTCCTTCGCCTTTCCAGCCTTGCGCGTGATTTTTCCAAAATGCGGAATGCCTCGCTGTCCGGTGACACCAAAATGACCCATGATGCGTGTCTGGTTCTGGCTGAATTCCAGAAATGTATTGCCGGCTCGAATCCATTTCAGCAGCGGCGGATTATACCCGGAAGAAACACTGTAATTCTCGGTCGCCGCGCGTCCGCCGCCGGGCGGTACCACCACCAGAAGAACGCCTTTGTCTGTGCGGTCAAGAATCGGATGGTTCAATAGGCTCACCGGATGGCGCATCCGCAAAAGTGTGCGGTACAATGCGGCGGATCCATACGGGTCATATCGCATTGCCGACCCCAGCGGCAACTGCGCGCCGCCCCGTGCGGTGCTGTAGGCCTCGTTTATCAAAAAGCAGAAGGCCATCAGGATAAATGCGATACCCAGGGCGGCCGGCATAACCTTACGCATGGCGATTCTCCCCGGCAAGCAGCGTGGCCATGGCGGACTTGAGGTCGGCGGTTGTTTGCGCTGGATAAACCTTCCAGCCGTACCAGACATGATCAAAACGGTCGGTCAGGCTTCCAAAAATGGTCCGGTCAGACGAATTGCCGATAAACCCGCGTACAAGCGTGTTATTCGTGGCGGTACGCCGGAAGCGAATTTTTCCTTTTTCATGCAGGCCCGCCAGCAGGGCCAGATAAAGCGCCCGATACATAAGCCGAAATTCACCACTGGATTCAAATTCACGAGCTTTGTTCAGCCACTGATCACTTTCCAGTGCCAGAGCGTCACCTTCTTGCAGGGCTTCGGAAATATCCCGGCGGTCGACGGGTGGTTCTGGCGGGGCACTGTTTTTATTGCGGTTAACCAGCAGATTTATCAGAAGAAAAATTGCCGCGATCACCGCCAGAATAATCAGGACCTTCCCTAAAATGCCCAGCAGATATGGAAAGGCGGAGGTTCCTGCGGGAGATACAACGGAATGCTTGAAATGGTTGTGTGAATGCCAATTCCACATTTTGTCCAGCAGATGGCGGAGCGTTCGCAGCACTTTGGCAAAATAGGAATCCAGCGCGGATTTCGGTGCGCGGTGGTAAGTTTTCAACTGCCACTGGTGAAACAGCGGATTTTTTAATACTTGGCGCAGTATCTGGTGCGGGTGAGCGCGACCGCCATGAACATTGGCAACCCCGTCGGCAACCGCACTGCCCGCGGTATCGGCAACTATACCCGCAGTCGGCAGCAGGCCGCCGGCGAACCGAACCGCCCGCCGACGTACAGCAAAGATTCGTCCATAAAACCTCATCGCGGTGCCTCCAGCATGGATTGCAGGCGGCTGCGGAGGTCCGCGCCGGTTCGCCGGGCGTCAAGTTCAAGAAACAGAATGACTCCGGCCACGCACCACAACAGGTCCAGTGCCAGCAGGGTGAAAAAGTCCAGCCCCAGATTCAGGGTCCCGCTGTTGAGAATCACTCCAATTCGCGGGTCTGCAATTCCCAGTAATGAGGGCAGCACAAAAGTTCCGACAACAGCCAGCACGCCGTAGACCATGGATGAGGCAACCAGAAATATAACCAGCAGCAGTGCGGCCAGAAGAATGGCGCGGGTGGACACCACGCTGTACCGCATCAGCTTTTTCACTTGAATCCAGCCGGTATTGGGCGCATCAAGCAGCAGGGGGGTGACCATGGTGCCCGCGGCAATGGCCAGAAGAGATGGAATAACAAAAAAGAAAATTCCCCAGAATGCCAGCGGTGCCAGCGCCGTGCGGATAACGAGTATAAAGGCGATCTTTTTGCGCATCGGCGGGGGCTTTGTTCCGGAAAGGTCCGCAAAAACCCGCGATTGTAGCAGCGAACAGATTCCCCATCGCCACAGCAGTGCCGGCAGCGCCAGCAGCAGATAAAATTGCAATGCGGTTGAATCCCGGTCCATAATTGC
>JAJZEY010000313.1 GCA_021805585.1 Planctomycetota bacterium | reverse complement strand
CTGGGCCGCCTTCAGATCGTTCCACACGGTGCGGCGATTTTCTTCGGTATACGCGCGCAGCAGAAAGGCCGGATGATAGGTTGGCATGACCGGAATACCGCGGTAATCGCGCCACTTGCCGCGAATCGCGGATAAATTGCCGATCTCGCCCAGCAGATGGCGAATGGCGCTGGCACCGAGGGTCACGATCACTTTCGGACGGACTATTTCAATTTGCCGATGCAGCCAGCAAATTCCCATCGCCGCCTCGGATACCGTCGGCGGGCGGTCCTTGAACCGCTCCCCGGCCGCATCCCAATCCGCGCAGCGTAACTTCACCACGTTGGCGATATATACCCCCTGGCGGGTCAGCCCGATGGCCACAATCATTTTGTCCAGCAGTTGGCCGGAACGCCCTACAAACGGCCGTCCCAAGCGGTCTTCATCTACTCCCGGCCCTTCACCAATGAACATCATGGCCGCGTTAACATCCCCTTCGCCAAAGACCACACGGGTCGCGCTGGCGGAAAAATATTGGGCCAGATCGGCGGCGGCCGCGGCTTCCAGTTCAGCCATTTGATTAACTTTTTCCGCAGGGCTGACGGGTGAAAGTTCCGGGATTTTTCCGGCGGGCGTCGGCGGCATGACCGTCACCTGTGGAATGTTGGATGCCGAAGACTCGGTAACGGCTGAAGCGGCGGCTGAAACGGATTTTACACTTCGGGGAGCCATGGAAGCCTCCGGGATATTTCCGGTTGAGGTCTCGGCGGTCGTATAGCCCGCCGACCGGGCGGGCGCGGTATAACCAGCCGCGGAGCGGTTTTGGCCGCCGGTTATGGGGCGGGCGGCACCGGGTCCGACGGCCACAGTCGGGGACTCAAGTGCGCGTAGAAGCGCGCGTGGAACCGGCGTTTCAGACAAACCGAAACCGGCGTCCATCCGGCACCATAAACCCAAAGCGTGAATGGCGGATTTTTTTTCCATGGCCATATTTCCACGGTAACCGTACACAGGCCGCGCGGACATCGTCGGTCCAGCGTTCTTGGCGGCCTCAACGGTCAGGCAAAAAGCATCGTCCGCCAAGCCAGCCAGTCGGCTGGGGCGCGGTTATGAGGACTGCCGAACCTGGCGCTGTCGCGGGTCTAAATGCAGCGGCCCGTATACCTGTTCATACCGCTGTACGGCATGGCTAAGCTGCAAGGCCAGGCGTTTGGCGGAATAGAAGCTCATGACGACACGGGTATTCAAATCTATAACAGCGGTTGTGGGGTTATCACCGCTTTGCATATTGACGCCGAAATCAACGCAAATTTCTTCGTGCGTGCCGGCCAGCCGGGCAAAATTGCTGTACACGGTTTCCAGCTTGCCTTCCTTGAATTGTACATTCACCTGTCCGCCGGGATTGGCTCGGCCGTCATTGGTGGTCATGTCCTGTGGAATTTCATCCGCCATGAGAAAGCTCCTAAAGTTTTTCCGTTCCTTAACGTTCATACACATACAAGCCTCCGGGGAGGCTTTAGAAGAATACACTTAAGGAGCGAGGTTGTCACGGCACGACAATGGCCTGGGGCTGGCGTACCGCCCAGACGGTGCGTGCCGCCAGGGCCGCCTTAAATGTTGAAAAAAAACCGCTCTGCACCAGATACAGGGTCTGACCATGGAGGCTTTGGGCAATGACCAGAGCTTGAATGCCGGCAAGATGCAGCAATCGATTTTCGTTCCACGCGGCGGCCGAAAGACTGTAGGCACCAAACTGCACACAAAAATGATTCTGGCCGAAGCGCTGCTCGGCTATGAGTGCCGCGGTGGTGCCTGGCGCCGCCTGTTCAATAGCGGAAAAGGTGGCATTAGCGGCCGCCCAATCTCCGACATTTTGCTGACTTATCGCCAGCCGCATAAGGGCCGCGACGGACAGGCCGACGGACGGGTCCACCTGCGCCGCCCGCTGGTAATAGGCAATCGCATGTTGGAATTCACCGGCGGCATAGGCGATGTCGCCAAGGGCTGCGGAACTTTTTGAAATCAACTGTGGCCGATTGCTGTGGGCGATGGCCGCCAGGTAGTCGGTCTTCGCGGCGGCGACATGTCCCCGGGCTTCCTGGGCAAGACCCGCAAGATAATAAGCCTCATCAATATTCGAGCTTTTTGGATTGGCCCGCAGAAATGCCACCGCGGTATTGTGGGCCGCGGCATAGTCATGATTCTGATACGCCTGATAACCGGCAGGCAAATTGGCCGGTGGCGTTTGCGGGGGGCTTTGGCAGCCGGCAAAAAGAACCAGCGCCAAAGCCGCGCATACCGACGAAAATAAGCGAAACCGAAAATGGGCCATGAACGGCCTCCTTGCCTGGGAAGATCAAAAACGCCTCGGATCGCAGTTTTGCAGGTTGGCCGCCCCGCGTCAAGGCGCGGGAGGAATTGAAAAAGGGAATTTCAAATGCAATTGATCCCAATTTGCTGCCGTGAAGCGGTGCGGGCCCCAAAGGTACCTAAGAATTAAGGCGACAGGATCGACCATGAACCGGGAATTTCGCCAATTGTCTGGACACCGGCCGCGAAGTGGGCCGAGCCAGGCATTCAAAGTGGGGCTTGTTTATAGTCGGCCGCTCGCGCAGCCGGGGGATCACGGTTCGATCCTGGTTAAATGGGGACGTTTAATTCTGTATCCGCAGGGTCGGCGGGATCGTATTTACCCAATGGCCGCCCAACTGCAACCCTATTGCTCCGGCTGTTATCCCACGCCCGCCAAACGCATTATGGATATTTGATTCGCTGGCCACAATGCCGCGGGCAACGGTATACTGATGCCATAGATATGGAGCGTTTTTTGGCTGATCGTTTGTCTGAATATATTCTGGATTGTCTGGCTGCTGCGGATGGCGGGCCGTTGGCCGTTGCGGAGCTCAAACGGCGGCTGGAAATTACCGCCGCCAGCGAAGATGAATTTCACCGGGTGTTGAATCATTTAATTTCCTCTGATCTGCTGGCCCCGCAGGACAACGGGAAGTCCGTGGGACTGCCGATATCCGCGGACAGCCTGCTGGGTATTTTTCATGGCACCAGTCGCGGATTTGGCTTTGTGGTATCCACAAAAACGGATGACCTGGGGGATCTGTTTATTCCCGCCCAGGACACCCTGAACGCGCTGAACGGCGATATGGTAATTGCCCGGATTATGGTGACGGATAAAAAGGATTCCGATAAACGCCGCCGCGTCGGCCGCATCATCCGAATTATCCGCCGGGGAGCCAACCGGTGCGTGGGCACCCTGACCCGCGAGCTTCAGGGCTGGGTGGTGGTGCCGGACGGGTCGGTATTCAAGCAACCGGTGGTGGTGCAGGATATCGCCGCTAAAAACGCCGCCGAGGGCGACAAAGTTGTGGTGGAACTTGTCACATTCCCATCCGTCGGACAGGCGGCCCAGGGTGTTATTACCGAAGTGCTTGGCCCGCACGGTGAACCGGATGTGGAACTTTCCTCCATTCTGAAACAGTTTGACCTGCCGGCGGAATTCCCGCCGGCCGTGCTGGACCAGGCCCGCCGCGCGGCGGCATCTTTTGACCCGGAAGCCTCGGTCGCCGGTGATACCGATCGCGAGGATCTCCGCCCGCTTCTGACCCTGACCATTGACCCGGATGACGCCCGTGATTTTGATGATGCCATTACGCTGCGGCTGCTGGACGGACCGGATAATCCGGAAGATCCGGATGAAAGCGTGGGGCACCTGCTTTCACCTGCGGAAGCTGAACGCCCCGGCCCGGCGGCGTATGAGTTGGGAGTGCACATCGCCGATGTGGCGCATTTTGTGCCGGTGGATTGTGCCCTGGACCTGCAAGCCCGCCTGCGCGGAAACAGTGTCTATTTTCCCCGGCATGTGGTGCCGATGCTTCCGGAAATACTTTCCAACGGCGTCTGTTCCCTGCAGGAAAACCAGCCGCGATTCACCAAAAGCGCTTTTATCCGTTACGACCGGCATGGACGTGTGGTGTCGCATCGGCTGGCCAACACCATTATTCAATCCAATAAGCGTCTGACTTACAAACAGGCCCAGGCGATCATCGACGATGCCAAAGGCGAATCCGCCCCTTACAGCAAAGGCCTGCTGGATTCTCCGCCGAATCCGCACGTTCCGCACGCCAGCGGGGAAATTCGGGAAATGCTGTTGAATATGGACCGGCTGGCGCGGGCGATTCAACGGCGACGGCTGGACCAGGGAATGATTGTGCTGGACTTGCCCGAAGTTGAACTGATTATGGACCACGACGGCTACGTAAAAGATGCCCATCCCCAGGACGATTCCTTCACCCATAAAATTATTGAAATGTTTATGGTGGAAGCCAATGAAGCCGTCGCCCGATTCCTGACGGAACATGGCCAAAGCGTGCTGCGGCGCATTCACCCGGATCCGGACATGGATTCCGCCGAACAGGTGCGGCATTTTGTGATGGTGGCCGGCAAAAAACTTCCCAAGCGAATTGACCGGCATGTGATTCAGGAACTCCTGGATTCCGTGCGTGGAACGCCGATTGCCTACGCGGTTCATTTAAGTGTACTTAAAACCTTCAGCACAGCCGAATATTCCCCGCTGCCGCTGGGCCATTACGCGTTGGCCAGTGAAAACTATGCGCATTTTACCTCACCGATTCGGCGTTATGCTGATTTGGTGATTCACCGTTGCCTGAACAGTGTGTTGCTGGCCAGCCGGAAAAAAATGTCGCGCGGCGGCAAAAAGACCGCTTCCCCGCCGGTGAGCCTGGAACAGGCCGGCATTCATGACCTTTCACCGGAAGTGTTCGCCCTTATGCCCCGGCACCTTGGCGACACACCTGATGATGCCATGCTTTCCAAGCTGGCCCGCCACATTTCGTTTACCGAGCGCCGCGCCCAGGATGCCGAACGTGAACTGCGCGCCGTAAAAGTTCTCCAGCTTCTGGCGGAACATATCGGCGATGAGGTGGACGGCGTGGTGACCGGCGTGAACAGCTTTGGCGTGTTTATACAATCCACACGCTTTCTGGTGGAAGGGCTTATTCGGATCACTGATTTGCCCGATGATTTCTGGATATTTGATGATCGCACGGCTTCACTTCGCGGCCAGCGGTCCGGACGCCGGATCTGTCTGGGGGATGCGGCCAAGGTGCAGATCGTATCGGTCAATATTCCCGCCCGAAAAATGGATTTGCGCATTCTGGAACATGGTTCCACCATTCGCGGGCAAAAAGTCATGACACGGTTTGAGCCGAGCCGAAAACCAAAAAGCCGCAAGTGGGAAGAACCGGCGGGAACACGACGCGACAAACAGTCCCGGCCACATGGCCCCCGCAGGGGAGGTCAACCGGCTTCCGCCAACCCGCGGCAAGGCCCCGCCGCCGGGAAAAAAAAGAACAAGCACCATGGCCGACGCCGCGGGCGGTAAATCGCCGCGGCCCTTCGCCGCGATCAAGTTAAGGCGGCCCCGGCGACCAGACCAGTTCAAGGAAGACACGTAAGAAAAACGCCGCAATACCCGCCATGCTTTGGAGTTTCCGAAGTTGCGGATCCGCTGCGCCGATCCAGGCGCGGCGGTCAACGATTTTTACCAACCGGACCGCGACGAAGGCTGCGCTTTAAGCCGCCAAGATTTTAACCGGCGAGCCATGGATCACACGGTAAAACGGCGGCAAGCGGCCACGGCGGGGCCGCCTGGTTTACGCCGGTTAAACGACCAGTTGAGTCCGCCGCGATGGCGGCGTTATTCAATTGTCAAACAGTTGGCGGCTGCGCATCGCCGAATTTTAGCGCGGGGCGCGGTTGTTCCGACACTATTCAAGGTATAGGGGCGGCGCGGAGAGATAAATATGCAATGGGCGGTTGTTTGCATGAAGGATTGGAGGTCAGGCGATGACCGCAATGGCCTGCGGGTTTTAACTCAAAGACGTTTTCAATCGACAAACGACGATCTACCGACGAATAGACGCGATGAAAATTCGCCGCAGGAATGCAGGGTGATACAAAGGACCAGTGGCAACACAGAGCCGCCATCGCGGCACTGTGACTCGGCTCGAATCGGACAATTCGCGAAAGTGCGAAAATTGGCCCCAAAACTGTGATTGACAGGAGATGTTATTGGACGTTTGGCACCGCAAATCACGGGTTGATTTTGAACCTCTGAATTGCGCCCTCTGGAGGCTGGTTTTGCAGCGCCCGTTGACAAAATAGTTTGCGACAGATGGTTGACATACACTTTGCGAGTGGATATATATACGCATATCAGATCGGATCAAAACCTCGTTTGCCTGTCCTGGCTCCGAAAGGCTGAAAATTATAAATATGCCGTGGCTGGATGGTGGAAATTCGGCCCGGCGAATACGTGATGGATAAGGGTGCGGCATGGCCACATGTTCAGGAAACTCAAGGAGTGAGTGGGGAACGCAGGGCTGCGGCGGGTTTGGCCGCGTTGGTATTGATGGTATATTCCTCCGCAGTGTCGTGTTGGCATGGCGGATTTTGGGAATAGAGGTCAATTTCAGGGAGGTACACACATGA